>NZ_JBHFKZ010000003.1:0-184899 GCF_042879375.1 Photorhabdus sp. RM323S | reverse complement strand
TGTTGCTGGCGTGATAGGTGCGCCCGGTGACAATCGGCTGGTCCGGGTCACCGTCAAGAAAGTCCACCACCACTTCCTGACCAACACGCGGGATAGCCAGCATGCCCCAGCCCTGACCGGCCCACGGTTGCGTGACCCGTATCCAACAGGAGCTGTGGTCGTCACTCTGGCCGTAACGGTCCCACAGAAATTGCAGCCGGATACGGCCGTATTTATCACAGAAGATTTCTTCGCCCGCCGGGCCGACCACTTTGGCAATCTGCGGGCCGTCCATCACCGGTTTGCGCGCCGGCATCGGACGCCAGTGCTGATGCGCAGGGATAAAGGTGAACTGGTTGCTCATCACCGTGCCGGACTCCCCGGTGGATTGCGCCAGCGCCTGCGGCTGGCTGCCGTTGTGGGCGACGCTGACCAGCTGCCAGAGCTGGTTGAGGTCATCACGGGGGTGGTCGGTGAGGGTGAACAGGACCCCGGGCCGCATCGCGGCGTCGTTACTTTCACCGTGGCCGGTCAGGGCGTCATTGCGCAGGGCTTCCAGCCGGTAGCGGGTGAAATCGGCCCCGTGCTGCTCGTCTTTGAAGCGCCCGGGAAAATCAAAGTGTTCATAGCCGGTGTGCTGGAGGTTTTGTTCCCGCATATGGTGGCGGAACTCCGCAGCCCAGACCGGGTTTTTGAAGGTGTAGTCTTTCAGCTCCACGGTGGCCGGGCGCACCTGAGCCTGCCGGGTCAGCGCCGTGACGCACAGTTGCTGGGCTTCGGCTGCGTCACCGGGGTGGTAGGGCAGCACCGGGCCTTTGGCCAGGGCCCCAGCGGTGTCGGCGAACACCAGGGTGTTTTTGTTGCCGGTGAATTCGAAGCAGTAAAAGATGCCCTCTTCGGCGGTCAGCCGGTGCAGAAAGTCAAAGTCGGTTTCCCGGTACTGGACACAGAACTCCCGTTCCGGGTGCGGATGGCGCAGCCGGAACACCACATCGCGGACGCCGCTCTCTTTAAGCAGGGTGGTGAGAATGGTTTTGATATCCTGCTGCTGAAAAATCCGGGCATTCTGACGCAGGGTGGTGCGCCACATATCGGGGCGGACCGTCATCTCATAGCGGGTCTGATGTTTGCCGGTGTTGCCCTGTACAAAGCAGGCAACCATGCCGGTGACGGTGCGCTCGACTTTGCCGGCGCGCAGAATGGTCAGGGTGGCGCGGGTATCGAGGACGGCGGCGAAATCAATCGCCGGGTCGGCACTGGCTAAACTGACTGTCAGGCTGAAGGGGGTTGACAGGGCTTCGGTGAGTGAAAACCGGGAGACGACAAAGGTCTCAGGCGGTAATCCGCCGGCGGTGAGGGTGAACTGCAACCCGCCAGCGCTTTGAGCCGCTAGCCGGTCGGCAATGTGTTTGGCACCCGATGGCCTGGGTTGATTTTTCTGGAATGACATCACGCCCCCCGTTAATTATTCATAAGGATAGATACCGCCCGGACCTTTTGTCCGGCGGCGTTTTGTGTGTAGTCATAAATAATCAAGTGGTGAAATGGACCATCTTGGAAAAGTTGATAAAAAAATAATTAAAACAATACAGGTTGCTAGTTGCAGTCTGTTGCTGAAAGTCTTATGGATAACCTGCATTGAACAGGCAACCGGGGTTGTTATGTCATCGATTACCTTAAGGGAGAGTAAAGATAAAAATAATCAATCATTTTATCTGTTTAATATCCCACTAGAAAAATATAATAAAAAATGTACGGTGTCGCGTTTGTTTGATTGGCTAATATCCGATTAATTTTAAAAATGTGACATAAATCACGAATTTTTTGTGCGGTGCGGTTGTAACGCAGTTAGCGTTTCAAGCCTAACAGGCGAGAGTGGGATGCGAGGGGATGGTATTGCCCAATGTTTGATATCGTGGAGCATGGCGGAACAGATTTTTCCCTGACAAGCCCCCATGCCGCATCGTGTTGCCATTTTTGCGCTATTCCAATCCTGAAATGATTCAAGCTCTTTTAAACGCACGTCTTCACAACGGCAGATCAACGTATCGGGTGGAAGTGTCCGCGTGATCTCTTTATTCAATTTAAACGCCTGTGCCGCCGCTGTTGCAAAACGCCGCCATGTTATCTGTTTCTGCTGCCATTTTTCAGCTAATGCGTATTCACCGCTCGCGGCGAACCCGGCAATGAATCCTTCACAAAGTGCAAGCTCACTGCCGCCAATACCTGTGCATTCTCCTGCGGCATAGACACCAGATATAGTCGTCTGTTGCCATGAATCTGTCTGAATATTTCCTGGTTCATCCAGTAAGCAACCAAGTAACTGGGCTAATTCCGTATTTGGTCTTAAACCAAAACCGCAAGCCAAACGCGTACAGGATAATTTCTGCTTCTGCCCTTTGTTGCTGATATACACGCCAGTTAATTTTCCTTCTGCTGAGGTTTTCACTCCCAACACCATACTGCTTTTGTAATAATTTTTAAGTGGCATGAGAGTGATGGCTTGACGCAACTTTTCCGGCCAGTGGATCAGTCGTAAGCCAAACGAGCATAAGCGGTGCAAAGGCGCTTGTTCAATGATGCCAACCACCTTCCCTCCCGCTTTTTTCACCGTCTTTGCAACTGCAAGTAAAAGCGGGCCGCTGCCAGCAATAACAACATGCTCTCCCGTCATGGGGAGGCCATTTTTTATCAGTGCCTGTAATCCCCCAGCACCTGTGATACCCGGTAATGTCCATCCAGGAAAAGGAAGTAATTTTTCTTTGGCTCCGGTACAAAGAATGATGCGTTGGTAGTGAATAATTTGGTGCTTATTTGCCGTTTCAATAATCACATATTGGTTGTCTGCGGCAATCACTTTACAGCCCGGTAAATAGATCAATGTATCTTCTGATAGTACCGATAAATAACGTTTTGCCATCGGTGGTAATGTATGAAATGGCCCTTGACGCCAAATTTGCCCGCCGGCTCTGGGATTGTCATCAATCAGAATAACGGATTGCTGTCCCTGTACGGCGGCCTGTGCGGCAGCCAATCCCGCAGGCCCTGCGCCAACAATCAGTACATCACAGTGCAGTAGCGTAGAAGAAGATGATGTTGCCATATTTAGATCCTCTCAACTTTCATACCAGTTTCACAGACGGTTTGGCACGCTACACGACGGCGACCATTAATCATCAAACGGCATTCCTGGCAGATCCCCATACCACAGAAAGGTACTCTCAATTGATGTGATACGGACATACGGCAATGCTCATCACCGGTATAAGCCAGCGCCGCCGCAACAGTAATCCCCGCAGGAACTGTGATCATTTCGTCATCAATAAACAATGCAATAAATGGTGGTTTTTTGAGTGTCATGGCAACCTCTTTTAATAATCCGTGCTATTCGTTTGGCGGGCCATAGGGGTAAAACGTGCAGGTTGGTAAGGTGATGGATCAATCTCTGTTTTTCTATTCAGCATCAATGCAGAGATGATTTTGGCGCTGCCCGGTGCCGTCGTCACCCCTAATCCTTCGTGGCCTACAGCCAGCCATAGCCATTCATAATCGGGATGTTGTCCCAACAGCGGCAAGCCATCCGGAGTTGCAGCACGAAAACCGGACCAGCAACGTAAGATGTTCATCTGACCAAGTTGGGGTAAAAAATGAAGTGCGCGCTGGAGCATAGAGCGGAGTAGGGCGAGATCAATAGTGTGTTTTTCGTTATGAAATTGGCGTGAAGATCCAATTAAGAGCTGACCAGTAGGGCGGGCCTGGACGTTAAAAGCAGTTGACGTTCCATCCGGGGCATGTGCACTGGCACTGTAGCCTAATTCCACCAATTGATGTGTGATGCAGGTAGGGTAACGATCTGTAATCGCCAATTGCCCTTTTTTAGGAACAATAGGTAATTCAGGTAACAGATGTGTGCTCCACAACCCATTTGCCAGCAATATTCTCGGTGCGCAATATTTTGTTCCATCACGCAACACAATGGTCTGAGGTTCTAAGGCGTGTACTCGCCCTTTAATGAACTGAATCTTTTCATTACAGGCAGCAAGAAACCAGTGTACGACATTTGGTGCATAGATAATCCCATCCCCTGGAACATACAAACCTCCCGCGATTCCAGCTTTCACCATAGGTTCCATTTGGTGAATCTGTGTCGCTGTCGTCGGAATATTCTCAATTCCATAGCGGGTAAGACGTGCGCTTTTTTCCTCAGCAAGTTTCATTTCATCTTCTGTATCCGCCAGCCAAAGCGTGCCGCATCCACGCCATGCACAGTTTTCGGACATTTGCGGGGTGAATGTTCGCCATATGTCTAATGAATAACTACTTAATGCCAATTCAGCAGGATTATCGTCCATACATACCAGATGCCCCATTCCTGCTTGTGTTGCTCCTTTACCTCCATCGTCAATCACAGCAACGCTTAAACCATCCTGTATCAGTTGATAGGCGCACGCGGCGCCAACAATACCCGCGCCAACGATGATGACGTCCGACATTTGAGGTGGGTTCATACGCTGATCCCCCAGACGAAAGGATCGTTCTTCGTAATGATTAATTTGTTATCACCGTAGACATGTGCTGTTCCCCGGATCACAGGGGCAATTTTCTGATCAGCCCATTGATATTGGGCTTCAAAAATACTACCAATAATGCTGGATTGTCGCCAAACCTCACCAGGCTGCAATTTTCCATCCGCCGCCAGGCAGGCTAATTTGGCGCTTGTTCCCGTGCCACAGGGTGAGCGGTCATAGGTTTTCCCCGGACATAACACAAAATTGCGGCTGTCAGCATTGTTATCAGGAGCAAACAATTCAATATGGTCGATACACTCGCCATTTTCGCCAGTAATTCCTGCTTGTTCCAGTGCCTGCCTGACGGCCCAACTGTATTGCGTGAGTTCATCAATATGGTGGGTGGTTAACGAATAACCATGTATACTGGTCAGAAAAAACCAGTTTCCTCCCCAGGCAATGTCTCCGTTGATATCACCCACACCAGGCACATTCACGGTGACATTTTGCTGGTAACGATAAGAGAGGACATTATGAACAGACACCGCGCCATCCTCATGGAGCACTGCCTCCACAAGGCCAACAGGCGTCTCAATTTTGTACTTGCCGGGGCGCAACCAGCCCAGATGATGGAGTGAGGCAATAAGGCCCATAGTGCCATGACCACACATGCCCAAATACCCTGCGTTATTAAAGAAGATAACGCCTATATCTGCTTCGGGTGCAGTTGGCGGACATAAGAGGGCGCCTACTAATACATCATTTCCTTTGGGTTCAAGAATGAGAGCCTTGCGCCAGTGATCAAATTCGGCTTCAAAGTGTTGCCGCTGTTTGGCGATAGTTCCTTTGCCAAGAGATGGAAATCCCTCTATTACTGTGCGCGTGGGTTCTCCACCTGTGTGTGAATCAATGACGTGAATAATCTGATACTCATTTTTCTCTGCCATAAGGCCACCAAATTAACGTATTTTTAACAAATGTGGCGTAATATTTCGCTTGCCGCTTGATGAGTTTCATATCGCAACATGCTGAAATCAGCACAATGAAAAAATCACTGAATGATCATTTGGACACCATGAAAAATAATAATTTAAAAATCAAATGGATAAATAAGAACGATAGGAATAACTTTCTGTGATAATTATCACATGAATATAAAATAGTTCTTCTGAACATTGCGAATACGTCGAATCTGATATTTATTTTGATCTTTTTAATCAAGATAAATAACTTAATACACGAGTTAAAAATCTTATTTTAACGATAGTAGACTGGAGATATCGATGATGAATATAGCCCATGACAGCCTATACCAGCACAATGAAAAAAATGATATTGATATAAGTGACCATGATGTTTGTAATATTGAGTTTTTATCAACACTTTGTAGTGGGCTTGCTAATCACAAACCCAGTCACCTGCAAGATATTCTCAATGCGGTTGCCTTAATTACACCATTGCTGAATGCGATTCCCAGTGTGGTTTTCTTTATCAAAGATACCAAAGCACGTTACCTAATTGCGAATCTTACGCTGGCTACACGCTGCGGATTTAAATCGATCTCTTCGCTACTGGGTAAAACTTCCTCCGAAATCTTTCCTGCTCAGATGGGCAGTTGTTACACCGAACAAGATTTACGTGTATTACACCAAGGGGTAATTATCCAAAACCAGCTGGAACTCCATTTTTATCATGGACGTAAAGCAGGTTGGTGCATGACATATAAATTACCGTTGTATAATCAACATAATCAAATTATTGGTATGGCGGGAATTTCTCATGATCTGATGGAAGTTAAGGAAAATCATCCCGTGTACCAAAAGCTGGCTATTGTTGATGATTATATTCGTGAACATTTTGATCGAACAATTCGTCTCGAAGAGCTAACGAATCTAACACATCTCTCGGTTGCTCAATTGGAACGTTACTGTAAACGTATCTTTCACCTGACGCCCCGGCAGATGATCCACAAAATCAGAATTGAAAAAGCGTCTGAATTGCTGGCGACAGAACTGCCTATTACAGATGTCGCCTTGCAATGTGGTTATACTGATCACAGCGCATTTACCCGGCAATTTAAGGCGTTAACTGGAATCACGCCCAGTGACTTTCGTCAGTCAATGGGGCAGGAGTAATTTGTCGCTTTCCTGATATATCCGTCCTTTCGTGATCCAATTTGTTGTTTTACTGCCACGATATTGGGTTAATTCATTTATTAAATAAATGTGCTTATCTAATCTGCAAAATCCCCCAGCTTTAAGTTTGTCATTCCTATTATGCTGATTTCGTCATGGTTCACTGCGAAAAGTGACAAGCTTCTTTTTGGCGAAATAGCCATCATCAGTCAAAACCAATAAATCACATTTTATTAACAAAATAAAAACAATTCACACGTCAAATATCAACCAAAGGATGAGACTATGAGCCAGAAAAAGGTTAACTGGCAGGGTGTTTTCCCGGCAGTAACAACCCAGTTTAACCCCGATTTTTCCATTAATTTGGACGCCACTCATAAGGTCATGACAAACCTGATTAAAGATGGGGTTTCCGGTTTAGTTGTTAATGGCTCCGTGGGGGAGAACACTTCCCTGTCCATGGAGGAAAAGCGTGCTATCGTTGAACTCGCGGTGGATGTTACTGCTGGTAAAGTGCCTGTTCTTTCGGGTATTGCAGAACTGACAACCGACAATGCGTGCAAAATGGTTTCTGAATGCCGCCAGGCAGGTGCTAATGGAGTGATGGTTATGCCACCACTGGTTTATACGCCAACCCCTAAAGAAAACAGGGCATATTTCCGTACAATTGCCGCCTCTACCGATTTGCCCATTATGCTATATAACAACCCCCTGCTGTATAAAAATGACATTACGCCGAAAATTCTGACATCTCTGGCCGATTGCGAAAATATCGTTGCGTTTAAAGATTCATCAGGCAATACACGCCCTTTTATTGATATTCCCAATGAAGTAGGTGATCGCTTCATTCTTTTTGCGGGTTTGGATGACGTCGTTTTAGAGTCAGTCGCCGTGGGCGCAGAAGGTTGGATTTCAGGCATGTCGAATGCCTTTCCTCGGGAAGGGGAGACCTTATTCCGTTTGGCTAAACAAAAACGCTATGAAGAAGCCAGGGAGTTATATCGCTGGTTTATGCCTTTGCTGCACCTGGATTTCCGTCCTGATTTGGTGCAATGCATCAAACTGTGTGAAGAAATGGTTGGCCGTGGCAGTGCGATTACCCGCCCACCACGTTTACCGCTTGAGGGGGAAATATTGGCTGAAGTATGCGCCATTGTAGAAAAAGCTCTCGCAAACCGTCCTTCGCTGCCTGATGTAGGCCTCTGAATTCCAGTTTAGTGTAATAACCAATCGTGCCCATTTTGATACCCTTGGAGGAATCGCTATGTTAGTAACACATTCCGGTATGCAGTTTATTGGTGGTCACAGGCAAGCAGAGGGAGAACGCTGTTTGCACAGCCGGCGGGCGGTGGATAACTCATCAACAGGTTATGTGTTTTATCAGGCTACAGTACATGAGGTCGATCTCGCTGTTCAAGCTGCTGCCGATGCATTTACACGTTATAGCCAAACATCATTAGAAGAACGTGCCGTTTTTTTAGATAAAATTGCGGATGAAATCGATGCTCTTGGCGATGATTTCATTGCCCTTGTATCGGAAGAAACGGCTCTGCCACCCGTCCGACTTCTGGGCGAACGGTCGAGAACGAGTGGGCAAATGAGGCTGTTTGCCGCGCTGTTACGCCGTGGTGATATTCATGCTGCCCGCATTGATACTGCACAACCTGAGAGAAAATCGCCCCCCAGAGTTGATATTCGCCAATGCTATATTCCTCTTGGCTCTATTGCGGTTTTCGGTGCCAGTAATTTCCCTTTGGCTTTTTCAACCGCGGGTGGTGACACGGTGTCAGCATTAGCGGCGGGCTGCTGTGTTGTTTTCAAAGCACATAGCGGCCATATGGTCACTGCCGAAATCATCGCGCAAGCTATTGAACGCGCTATCGTAGCGACACAAATGCCCGCAGGTGTATTTAATCTGATTTATGGCAATAGCGTGGGAGCAGATCTTGTCAAACACCCGGTTATTCAGGCGGTTGGTTTTACCGGTTCACTCGCGGGTGGGCGTGCATTGTTCGATATGGCCATGCAGCGATCACAACCTATTCCGGTTTTTGCTGAAATGTCGAGTGTCAACCCGGTCATTGTGCTGCCAAATGCCTTAATACAGCGGGGAAAACACATTGCCCAAGAACTGGCAAATTCATTCACATTAGGTTGCGGTCAGTTTTGTACTAAACCGGGCATGATCCTGGGCATTCGTTCACCAGAATTTGATCAATTTATGACTCGATTAACGCAGGAAGTCACGCTTCGTCCGGCGCAGTCAATGCTAAACCAAGGCACATTACTCAGTCACCAAAAAGGTATTCATAAACTGGACAATGAACCCTTAATGACACGGTTAGCCACTGGTGAACATCATGAGGATCAGGCAACTACGATGCTGTATCGTGCAGATATTGCTTTGTTGCTGAATAAGAATGCTCTGCTGCAAGAGGAGGTTTTTGGCCCTGTTGTTATGGTGATTGAAGCTGAAAGCCAGCACCAGCTTTTACGCGCAATTGACTGTTTGCAGGGGCAGCTTACCGCGACCTTGATTGGTGAACACGATGAATTAGCCAATTCGCACGAACTCAATCGACGATTACAGAACATCGCCGGCAGAGTGGTTGTCAACGGCTATCCGACAGGCGTTGAAGTCTGTGATGCCATGGTTCATGGTGGGCCTTACCCTGCGACTTCAGATGCGAGAGGGACTTCCGTTGGCACACTGGCTATCTGGCGTTTTCTGCGTCCGGTATGTCTCCAAAACTATCCCGAATCCTTACTTCCCCCAGCACTGCAAAACCGTAATCCGTTAAATATTTCCCGATTAATCAATGGGGTGATGAGCAGGGAAGTATTGTAAATCAGTTTACTACTTGCATTGCTTACTCCCGGGAAGCTCATGGTCAGTTATGCACATTGCGCCACTGTCACGCGAAATTACCCTACTGGCGTATATCAAATAAGAAACAGAAAAGAGCGAATAATTATGGCACCATATGAAACCTCTCCACTGCTGAAATCCAATTCAGGGCAGGGAAAATTTAAGAAGCAGTTAACACTTACGGATTTAACTTTCATCGGATTAGGGGCTATTTTTGGCTCTGGCTGGTTATTTGCCGCCAGTCATGTGTCTGTTATTGCCGGGCCAGCAGGGATTTTTTCCTGGGTGATTGGTGGTATCGCCGTGCTCTTACTCGGCATTGTGTATTGCGAACTGGGCGCGGCTCTGCCGAAATCAGGTGGCATTATCCGTTATCCGATGTTTTCTCATGGTGAACTCATGGGATATTTAATGGGTTCTATCACCTTAATTGCGTTTTCCAGCCTTATAGCCATTGAAGTTGTCGCTGCCCGACAATATGCGGCTGCGTGGTTTCCTTTTCTCAGTCAGCCTGGTTCGGGTGATCCGACTCTGGCAGGCTGGCTGGTTCAATTTATTTTATTAGCATTTTTCTTTTACCTTAACTACAACAGCGTGAAAACCTTTGCGAAATTCAACAATATTATTAGTATTTTCAAATTCATCGTTCCGCTGCTTGTTATTGTTATCCTTTTTAATTATTTCAATCCGAGTAATTTGCAAGTTCATGGATTCTCCCCGTTTGGGGTCTCTGGTGTTGAAGCCGCAGTTTCAGCGGGTGGCATTATCTTTGCTTATCTTGGCCTGACACCAATTATTTCTGTCGCCGGTGAAGTGGAAAAACCCCAAAAAACCATCCCTATTGCTCTTATTTTGTCTATTCTGCTGTCTACGGTTATTTATGTTTTATTACAGCTAGCTTTCCTTGGCGGGATACCTTCTGATCTACTTTTTGGCGGCTGGAACCAAATTGGACAATATTTTTCACTGCCGTTTCGTGATATAGCCTTAATACTCGGTGCGGGATGGCTCGCTTTTTTGGTGGTATGTGATGCAGTGATCTCCCCAAGTGGCACTGGGAATATTTATATGAATGCGACTCCACGTGTTATTTATGGCTGGGCAAAAAGTGGAACGTTATTTAACGTGTTTACCCATATTGATGAAAAATCGGGAATACCGCGTCCTGCACTTTGGTTGACGTTTATTCTTTCTATTTTTTGGACATTACCTTTTCCTTCATGGGAAAAACTTATCAGTGTTGTTTCAGCGGCGTTAATCCTGAGCTACGCGTTAGCGCCAGTCACGGCCTCTGCTTTACGCCGTAATGCCAAAGAGATGAAACGCCCCTTTTATGTTAAAGGGTTTGTTATCATTGGTCCGCTCTCTTTTATTGTTTCCGCCTTCATTGTTTACTGGTCTGGTTGGAAAACTGTTTCCTGGCTGCTCGGATTACAAATTGTCTTATTCTTCATCTACTTGTTATTCAAAAACAGAGTCCCTGTGAGCAAAGTGAGCCTGCGCCAACAGATAACTTCTGCCTTGTGGCTGATCGGTTTCTACAGTGCCATGATCATTCTGTCCTACTTAGGCACATTTGGCGGGAAAGGCATTATTCCTGCGCCTTGGGATATCGTTGCAGTGGCAGTGATGTCTTTGATTGCCTTTTATTGGGGAACCTTTAGTGCTCTGCCCAACGCTATTTTGCCAACGGAAGATGAGGATTAGTGCTAATATCCCAATGGTTGTAGATCATTCTCATGATATAGATCACACCGTCAAGGTTTCTGAAAAAATCTCCCGGCGTGATCCTCTGCCTATTATGACTGGCCGAAATTATGCACTAATCATAGCGCAAAGCTATCCATCACTTCATGGCGCAGTTCGTGATAACCTTCCTCATTAAAGCCATGTCTCCAGTAAGGGATGGCATATAGCTGGTGGCGTTCATAACCTTTTTCACGGCGAACATAGCGACGAAGCGCTTTTACCATTTTATCTTCACCGGCAAGCCAGAAAGTGACATCTTCTGTTGGTAATGACCAGGATTTGAATGTGGATACCATTTTGTCAGTCACTTCAACACCGCCGGTAATCCAGTGGATTGTTATTCCCTCTGGTTTTTTTAACTCCTGAATATCCTGTTCACTTTCGATACGAATAATCACTTGCCCAGCCGCGTCTGGTTTTATGGTTCCCAGTAGCGCCGCAATTGCAGGCAGGGAACTTGGGTCGCCGGCCATATAATAGTTGCTGACTTTTGGCAGTAATGGATCAGGGCCTCCGGGGTTAGTGATGCCAATCCAGTCACCGATTTTAGCTCTGTGAGCAAATTCCACCGCCGGACCGCCATGATCATGCAGTGCGAATTCAATATCGATCTCTTTTTGTTCGGAACGCAGAGCCCGGACAGTGTAAGCACGGGTAACCGGGCGTAGTTCTTTTGTCGGCCATATTGGGCCTTCTGGGGATAGAGTGGGTAAGATCGGTTTTATCTGCCCCGGAAGAGGTAAGAATATTTTTACCAGCCCGCCTTCGCATTCAGTGGGATAACTGTCCAAGTTTTCACTTTCGAAAGTAATGCTGCGCATATTGGGGGTTACGTCGAAAATTTTTTTTACCTGAACAAGCCTCGGGGGTGCAGGGCGGTAAATATTTTTCTCTTCAATTGTTTTATTAGCCACGTAAAATTCCTCTGGAAAATTTATTGAAGGTAATGATCTGATAAAGCGAAATGCAGTGTAACAGTAAATAACACAAATGCTAATCATTATCATTCAATAAGTTGCGCTGATGCCAGTAATTTGATTTATCTGTCTTTTCAGTCCAGTGATAATTGAATTTCTATTTCTGTACCACCATTTTTACGGTTTTTTATCTGTAATTGTCCACCGATGAGCGTGACTCTGTCTTGGATAATCGCCAGCCCAAATCTGTTTTTATCAATTGCAGTTAGATTGATGCCCCGGCCATTGTCACTGACAACAGCAATGACTTTGTCATCAAGAGGATAAATACGGATACTGATCCAGTTTGCATTGGAATGCTTGTAGCAATTGTTTAAACATTCCCGGATGATTTGGATTAAATGTTTACAGTAACTGTCAGGGATGTGTTGATGTGTCAGGCGGTAATTGAATTCAATATTGAAGCCCAGACGATGGTTAAACTCGTTAATCAACGTCTGTAAAGATTCTTGCAGATGACATTGAGGCTGCTCGTTCCTAAAGGTTGCCAATAATTCTCTTAGTTGGCGGTAAGCGATATTCAACTCATCCTTAATCATATTGAGCGAGGTTAAACTTTGCTTGGATAAGTGATCACTACCGATATACAAGCAATTAACCTGAATCTTAAGGAAAGAGAGCGATTGGGCAATTGAATCATGGAGTTCTCGGGAAATAGCCGCCCTTTCTGCCGCTAAGATACTTTGATGGTGGCACTGGATTTGGTTTTCCCGTAACAGTTTATTCGTCATTAAGGCAACCACATTCTGAACCAGGCTTTTTTCATCGGGGGTCAAGTCACTATTTCTGTGTGTTTTTATCCAGAGTGTTCCATAGTTATCAATATTATCATCCAGACTCCATCTCATAATCAGAGGCATATCGAAATAGGGGCACTGGTGAGGATTGCGGAAGAAATATTCTTGTTGCGATGGATAAAAGATGATTTTGGCTTCACAGAAAGGGATCAGGCGATTGAGATGAGAAAAAATCTCCTGTAACTTTTCAGGAAGAAGTTTACAGTTTTGTAGTTTGAAATGGCTTTGACAAAGGAAATCCAAATGGCCATTTTTTTGTTTCAGTGCGTTAATTTCTGCTTTGTATCTTGAATGTTGCCATGCTTTGACAGGAACAGAGTTATGCACTACTTTTATCAGGAAATACACATTTGTAATGTTTAACATTATCAGCAACGGTAGAATTAAATCTTGAATAGACGGTTTATTGATCAATAACAGTGTGAAAAGTAAAAATAAATTTACAATAGAGTTGATTACAAACAACTTTTGGTTTGTGAAGAGAGAGTTATTTGAACTTGTTTTCATCAGGTTAAGATTCCGTTCTGCAATACTGATGAAAACTTTAGCTCAATTTATTAAATAGTGTTAACAATTACTTTAATTTCATTCCTGCTGCTGTCATCAGAAGGCGAAATAGCGTGGAGACAGCAAAAAGAGCCATCACACTGCAAAGCCAGATTATCGCCATCCAGCCTATCCGTTTCCATACGGAAGGGCGTTGGATGTTTTGATTAGTGGTAGCCTTGTTCATGGTTCACTTTCCCCCGGAAAACGTAGTAGCTCCAATAGGTATAAACTAGGATCACTGGGATGATCAGCAGGGCACCGACCAGCATAAAACCTAAACTTTGTGGTGGTGCCGCAGCGGCTTCATAACTGATCGCTGGTGGGATCAGGTTAGGCCAGATACTGATACCCAATCCACTGTAGCCAAGGAAAACCAGCAACAGCGCTAACAGAAACGGGGTGTAATGGGTTTTGCGTTTGATGGAACGCAATAGTTTCCAGCTGGACCATACTACTAACAGTGGTACAGGAAGGAAGAATAATAAATTAGGTAAGCTGAACCAGCGTTCCGTAATTGCCGGATGGATTAATGGTGTCCACAAACTGATAACGGTGATGACAGCCAGCATCAGCAGAATAAGTGGGCGGGCTACACGGTACATCGCCTGTTGCAGATGGCCTTCGGTTTTCATAATCAGCCAGCCGCAGCCTAACAGGGCGTAAGCCACGATGAGCCCAAAGCCACAGAATAGTGGGAAGGGGGAAAACCAGTCAAAATAGCCACCCGCATAAGCCCGGTTTTCAACAGGGAATCCCTGAATAAAAGCGCCAACCACAACCCCCTGAACGAACGTGGCAATCACAGAACCACCGATAAAGGCTTTATCCCAAATGTGACGATGTTCAGGGGCAGATTTGAAACGGAATTCAAAGGCGACACCACGAAATATCAGGCCAAATAACATTAATGTCAGGGGGATGGCCAGTGCATCAAGGATAACGGCATAAGCCAGAGGAAAAGCACCGAATAAACCTGCACCTCCAAGCACTAGCCAGGTTTCGTTGCCATCCCAGACAGGGGCGACACTGTTCATCATTAAATCACGGTCGCTGTCGCTTTTAACTGTGGGATAGAGCAGCCCAATCCCAAGATCAAAGCCATCCATGACAATGTACATCATGGTGCTGAACACAATGATGATGAACCAGATTAACGGCAGATCAATACCCATTTTTTAACTCCTTTTTGGGGCCTTTGCGGATAAGTTTCATCATATAGGTGTAACCCACACCAAATACCGAGCTATAAACCACGATAAACAGCAACAGGCTGATGCTCATATGTATCTCACCGTGTGCGGATACCGCGTCTTTGGTGCGTAACAGACCATAAACCACCCACGGTTGACGGCCTATTTCTGTGGTAAACCAGCCGGCAAGAATGGCGATCAGGCCGGAAGGTGCCATCAAGAACATAAAACGCAGGAAGGGTTTTGATTGGTAAAGCCGTTGCTTATAGCGCAGCCAGAGTCCCCAGCAACCGGCAATTATCATCAGCATACCCAGGCCGACCATCACTCTGAATGACCAGAAAACCATCAGGGCGTTTGGTCTGTCTTCCGGTGGAAACTCTTTAAGTGCAGGAACCTGTTTATCGATACTGTGGGTCAAAATCAGGCTGGCGAGATAAGGGATCTCCACGGCATAACGTGTCTCTTCCCGTTCCATATCAGGAATACCAAACAGGATCAGCGGAGTCGCTTCACCGGGACGATTTTCCCAATGGCCTTCCATTGCCGCGATTTTGGCGGGTTGATGCTTAAGTGTGTTAAGACCGTGGGCATCACCAATCAACGCCTGCAAAGGCGCAATAATCAGGATCATCCACATCGACATGGATAGCATTTTTTTCATTGCTGTCGAGTCATTGCCTTTTAATAAATGCCATGCCGCTGAAGCCGCAATAAAGAATGCTGAGGCAAGGAATGCCGCGGTACACATGTGAGCCAGACGGTATGGAAAGGAGGGATTAAATATCACTGCCAGCCAATCGACGGGGACAACCTGATTATTGATAATTTCATGGCCTTGTGGGGTTTGCATCCAGCTATTGGAGGCCAGTATCCAAAAGGTGGATATCAGAGTACCCAACGCAACCATACAGGTAGCGAAAAAATGTAATTTTTCACCCACTCGGTTCCAGCCAAATAACATCACACCAAGAAAGCCTGCTTCAAGAAAGAACGCGGTCAGTACTTCGTAAGTCAGCAAGGGGCCGGTGATCGAACCGGCAAACTCGGAGAAAAAACTCCAGTTGGTGCCGAACTGATAAGCCATAACCAGGCCGGAAACCACTCCCATGCCGAAGTTAACTGCAAAAATTTTCGACCAGAAGTGATATAACGCTTTGTAATCGGTATGACGGGTTTTCAGCCATAATCCTTCCAGTACCGCTAAAAAACTTGCCAGCCCAATCGTGATTGCTGGAAAGATAATGTGAAAGGAGACCGTAAAAGCGAACTGAATTCTGGCCAGTTCCACAGCACTTAAGCCAAACATAGTGACCTCTTATTGTTGTTTGAATAAAGGCAGGAAATGTGTGTGGGTAAGTAAAACATGAAAAAAATAACTATAATAGTGACAGTTTTCTGTATATTGACTATAACAGTTTCTACGGAGGTCTGAATTTATGAAGCGTTATGAACAATTTGCTAAGCAAATTCTGCAACATATTGAAGATGGTACCTGGTTGGTAGGAGATAGATTACCCTCACTGAGGGAGTCAGTGAAATTATCGGGTTTGAGTTTGATGACAGTTGTTCAGTCGTATCAGTTATTGGAAAGTCAGGGATGGATCACTTCCCGGCCTCAGTCTGGTTATTATGTCACCAATCGTTTGCAACCATTTGCGGCGGCGAAAGGGGGAAAGCGATTACATCTGAGCGAAAGTGTGGAAATAAGCGCTTCTATTTTTGATGTATTACAAGCGTGCAAAGATCCTTCGATTATTCCTTTTGGTTCAGCATTCCCGGATCCATCCTTATTGATTCAGCCTAAACTGACCAAAGCGTTAGCGGCAGTCGCCAGGCGAATAGCACCGCACAGCTCTTTAGCCAACTTACCACCGGGTAACGATAAGTTACGCCGTAACATATCGCGCCGCTATGCGATGCATGGTATTCATGTTTCTCCTGATGAAATTGTGATTACTGCCGGTGCGATGGAATCACTGAGTTTCAGTTTGCAGTCAGTAACTGAGCCGGGTGATTGGGTGGTCATTGAATCGCCAGCTTTCTATGGTGCTTTGCAGGCAATTGAGCGTTTACGCTTAAAAGCGCTGGCAATAAAAACTGATCCGCAACACGGTATTGATTTAGATGCGTTGGAGGAGGTGCTGCAAAAGTATCCGGTAAAAGCCTGTTGGTTAATGACTCACTTCCAGAATCCATTAGGTGGAACGATGTCTGCCGAAAATAAATCACGGTTGGTGAATATCCTTAACCGTCACCAGGTGGTACTGATTGAAGATGATGTGTATGGTGAACTCTATTTCGATCAGCAACGGCCTGTACCGGCGAAAGCTCTGGACAGTGAAAGCAACTTTATGCACTGTGCTTCATTTTCCAAATGCCTGGCACCGGGATTCCGGGTGGGTTGGGTGGCGGCAGGAAAGCACGCCAGAAAAATCCAGCAGTTACAAATGATGAGTACCGTTTCTGCTAGCATACCGACGCAACTGGCTATTGCCGATTATCTTGCCGAAGGGGGATACGATAAACATTTGCGCCGTCTTCGCCGTGTATTGGAGCAACGTCAACACCAAATGCTACGGGCGATTGGTGACTATATGCCCGCATCAGTGAAAGTGAACCGCCCGAAAGGCGGATATTTCCTCTGGCTGGAATTTGAGCCACTGTTCAGTGCCGAGCGGCTTTATCAACTGGCATTGGCGGAAGGGATCAGTATTGCGCCTGGCAGTATGTTTTGTACCAGCCAACAGTTTAACCATGCCTTTCGTCTTAATGTCTCTTTTGATTGGGATGAGGAAATGGAACGTGCTATGCAGACTTTAGGCCATCTTTGCCATACTTTATTGGCTGAATGTGGGTAATAACTATAACGTATTGGGGTTTATGATAACCAGATAGCAGGACATGCTAGAAGTCAAGGACTGATTATCGTTACCAACAATGAAGTGTTTTACATCGGAGATATTCATCATGGTGTCCACGATGCATTTGCGGACACCATTTTGTCAGTTATTTCACCATATCAACTTATTCTATACACAGTGTCTTTACTTTTCTTTCTTCTTGGTTGTCATATTGTCAATCCAATCTTCTAATGTTTCCTTCTGTATTTTCTCGAATGCGGGCCGCGCATTTCTCCATGCTTCGTAACTCAGTTGATATTCGGCTTGCGGTAGAAGGTAAGTAGATTGGAATTCGATAGTGCCTTTATTATCTTCTAAAGCGATTATTGAAAACTCAGACCAATATAAGAAGCATGATACACCTCTTGGCGAGGTGGTAAGTACGTTTTGTACGAAATTAGATCGAGTCTGCTTCTTACCCGCATAGGATAATGCAGCGAGAGCCAATTGTCTCAAGGGGAGCCTCATCTGGCCTCTCTCCAGATAAGTTAAACCTTGGAAGCTTTCCAGGAAAGAGTTGATCAAAACATCCATATTACGGCTTTTTTGAACAACATTTTGTACGCTTTTTGATATTAAGGAAAGGATCGGTACACCCGATAATTCTTTTGTAAATGCAAAGAAGTGCTCTTTATTGCCTTTGCCTTCAGGATCTAACGCATTATAATCTGAAACTGCACGACATATATTCACTATCGTTTGCAGACCTTCAGTAACGCTTACCGGATATTTATATGATGTAGCAGATTGTTTTGCAAGTAGTGCATAATTTTCTGTAGCTGCGGCGTTAGCTGGACTTTGTACTTTGGAATAATCTTCAAGATTGGAAATATCTGTGAAAATGTTATCCGAACGTTGCCAATCTTTCAGCAACCTTGTTCCTCCTTTCTCAATATGTTCTATCCATTCTTGGGATTTTTTTACTGCGTAATCAGGATTGCTTAAGATATTTTCCATGATTTTTGTCCTTTATAAGTTTATTAAACTAGATATTGAATGTTAAAATATTGTTGAAAATAGGGAACGATATTGAGTCCTATTTGCAACAATGCCTATAATCTGTTTATAAAAATATTTTAATTTATGTTTTTAGTTTGGTTGTCATACAGTCAATTAAATATTCGGTTGATATTTTATTTTCTTTCTCGAATGCTGGCTTTACATTTTCCCATGATGCTTGACTGAGATTATATTCTGCCTGTGAAAGTTTATAGTTGGATGTGAATTTTATAGTACCTTTATTATTCACTCTCTTTATTGTTAATACAGAGGAATATAATATAATTGAAGCACCATTTGGGGATTTAATAAGAACGTATTGTACGAAATTAGATTGTCTTTCTTTCTCATCCGCATATGATAAAGCAGTATTAGTCAACGCTTTTAGATAGATTTTTATTGTAATTTTATCCTGAGGGGAGAGACCTTTAAAAGCTTGAACAAAAGAATCGATTAAGATATCGGTATTATGGCTTTGTTGAGTAATAATACTTGATTCTACCCACAGTAAAGAGAGAAATGGAGTATTCGCTATTTCTTTGGTGAATGCAATGAACTTCTGCGCATTGCCATTACCTTCTGGTTCTAAAGGATCATAGCCTGAAGCTATCCGGCATAAGTTGATGATAGTTTGCAAACCCTCCGTGACGCTGACCGGGTATTTATATGATGTAGCAGATTTCTTTGTAAATATGGTGTATTCATCTGTTGCTGCTACACTGGCTGGGCTTTGCACGTCAGAAAGATTTTCAGGTGCCGGGAAATGAGAAGAAATGTTATCGGGATATTCCTGTGTTTTCAGGTATCTTAGTTCTCCTGGTTTAATATACTCCAGCCACTCTTGAGCCTTTTTAAATTCATAATCAGGGCTGGTGAATATATTCTTCATGATTATTTTCCTTATAAATTTATATAATTAACTATTGAATGTTTATTTTTGATTTAGGTTAATTATGTATTTCAGGAAATATAATTTATTTTAGATCAATAAGATATCGTTTTATTTTGTGTGATAAATATATTTTCTGAAAGCCGGTAATATCTATGCCAATTGATAGAAATTGCATCTATGATATTTCCATAATAGTTTAAAAATACAATATGTAAAGTTTATTATCATAAAATTTGTTTTTAGGGTGCTTTATAAAAATAACCCTTTGTTATACAATTTGATAATGTATTTATATCTGCTCTGCTAATGATTTGCTTTATCATCAATTATATGTTGATTTGTTTTTTGTTTATATTGAGTTGAAATGAATAATTATAAGTAGGGATTGTTGTTGATTGTATTATCTTATTGGTTAAAATGCTTTTTGTCGTTTGGTTAATTCTGTTTTATTGTTCTTGGTAAATACATTATATCCGGTTACCAGCGTAAATTTATTTTTGGCGCGGGATATCGCCATCATATTTTCCGACATGTGCTTCTGAGAAAGGTTGATCTGATTATTATAGGGAACAACATAGCCTGTATCACAGTTTGCTTCCCACCCGATTTTCCTTAGGGACTCAAACTCTCGCAGGTTGGATAGATTTCTGGTGTGATTCCCTTTGGCTGTGGTAATCAGTGATAATGCTTCTTCGCCGTTGTCATGTGTCATCGGAATTAAGTTGATTATCATAAAAACTGTTTATTACAGAACTGAATGATTTTTGGATAGCATCGGTAGTGCTTTTTGAGTAAATTGATGGGGATATTATTCTGAAAAAGTTCGATAAAAGAGTCTGGAAGGCTATATTTTGCGCAGTCATAAAATTCAGCCGGTGGCGTAATCTGGAGTTTCACTGGAACATGTGGTAATTGTTTTCTATCCTCGACAATAATGATATTTCTGGTACAACCTAGTACTTATATTCCTGATATTCTAACAGAAAAAACAGTAGTAGCCTTACGAAAGAGATATCAATTAGATATGCAGGTTAATAACAATCCACATATGTTTTCAGGAGTTTGAAATGGCATATGATTACAGCACCAGACTCAACCCTGAAAAAGCTCTGATCTGGCGTATTGTCCACCGGGATAATATCCCATGGATTCTGGATAACGGGCTGCACTGTGGTAACAGCCCTGTTCAGGCTAAAAACTGGGTCAACATTGGTAACCCAGAATTGATTTGTAAGCGCGCCAGTTATCCGGTTCTTGTCGGTATGGGTGGTGTTTTGCATGATTACGTCCCGTTTTATTTTACCCCTTTTTCACCTATGTTGATGAATATACGCAGTGGTCGTGGAGGCATTAAACAACGGCCAAATGATGAAATGGTGATTCTGGTCAGTAGCCTGCATAGGGTTGCTGCACAAAATGTGCGTTTTGTTTTTACCGATAGTCACGCTTGTTACAACTGGGCGAATTTTTATACCGATCTGGCTGATTTAAATCATGTTGACTGGCGCATTCTGCAAGAGCGGGATTTCAAACGTGACCCGGAAGATCCGGCAAAGTTTGAACGTTATCAGGCAGAGGCACTTATTCATCAGCATTGTCCGATTGCGTTGCTGAAAGGGATGGTTTGTTATACCGACACTGTCAAGTTACAATTAGAAAGCTGGCTGATTCAACGCAACATAACTATGCCCGTTTATGCCCGGGCAAGATGGTATTTCTCATGATTAAATATACACAAGGTAATTTACTGGATGCCCCTGTAGAAGCATTGGTGAATACGGTCAATACTATGGGTGTCATGGGGAAAGGCATTGCCCTCATGTTCAAAGAGCGTTTTCCACTCAATATGCAGGCCTATGCCAAAGCTTGTAAGCAGAAGCAGGTAGTGACTGGAAAGATGTTCGTCACTGAAACCGGTGAGTTGATGGGGCCACACTGGATAGTCAATTTCCCCACCAAACAGCATTGGCGTGTTGACTCCAAAATAGAATGGATTGAAACCGGATTGCAGGATTTGCGCCTGTTTCTGATTGAAAACCAGGTGCGTTCCATTGCTATTCCACCGCTAGGTGCCGGTAATGGGGGACTGAACTGGCCTGAGGTGAAAACTCGGATTGAGAAAACCCTGTCCGATCTCCACGACACAGAAATTTTGATCTATGAGCCAACGGATAAATATCAAAATGTTGTCAAAAATACTGGGGTAAAAAAGTTAACGCCAGCCAGGGCGATGATCGCAGAACTTGTGCGGCGCTACTGGGTGTTAGGTATGGAATGCAGCCTGCTGGAAATTCAAAAGCTGGGGTGGTTGCTACAGCGCGCTATTGACCAGCATCATTTGGAAGATGTGTTAACGCTACGATTTGAGGCAAATTATTATGGCCCTCATGCCGCTAATCTGAATCATCTGCTAAATGCGCTGGATGGTAGTTATCTCAAAGCAGAAAAACGCATCTCAGATAGTCAGCCATTGGATGTAATCTGGTTTAACGATAGGGAAAGGGACTATGTGAGCGCTTACCTGCACAGTGAAGCCAAAAGCTGGTTACCTGCACTTGAACAGGTGAGCCAGTTAATTGATGGCTTTGAATCACCGTTTGGTATGGAGTTACTGGCTACGGTTGATTGGTTACTGGCTCGCGAAAATTGCCAGCCAACACTGATATCCGTGAAAGAGGGATTACATCACTGGCCTGCCGGTGAAAGGTGGGCGAATCGAAAATTGAAATTATTCGATGATGATAGCCTGCAATTTGCTATTGATCGGATAGTTAAGTTTCATGCCTGAATACTTAAGGGTAACTTTTTCTGAGCACCGTCGGCTAACATAAATGTGTCGTTGTCGAAGATTGAAAATCAGAATCCACGCAGTTGCGTGGATTTGAAGTGATTTATTCAGTCTGTGAAACACCATGCGACGTTACGAGAGATGAGTAATAATTTAAACATTAAACAAGAAATTCATCACATCGCCATCTTTAACGATATATTCCTTACCTTCTGAACGCATTTTGCCGGCCTCTTTTGCGCCTTGTTCGCCTTTATAAGTGATGAAATCTGCAAAAGCGATAGTTTGCGCACGGATAAAGCCTTTTTCGAAATCAGTGTGGATCTTACCGGCAGCCTGTGGTGCGGTTGCGCCGACAGGGATTGTCCATGCCCGGACTTCTTTCACGCCGGCAGTGAAGTAAGTTTGCAGATTCAGTAACTGATAACCAGCCCGGATAACGCGGTTTAAACCGGGTTCTTCCAGACCAAGTTCAGCCATGAACTCTTCACGTTCATCATCTTCTAGCTCTGCGATATCGGCTTCTACCGCAGCACAAACAGGTACGACAACCGATCCCTCTTTTTCTGCGATTGCACGAACAATATCCAGATGAGGATTGTTTTCAAAACCATCTTCGTTGACGTTAGCAATGTACATCGTGGGTTTCAGCGTCAGGAAGCTCAAGTAGCGGATAGCAGCTTTCTCTTCAGCACTGAGATCCAATGCCCGCAACATACCGGCTTGTTCCAGATGCGGCAGGCATTTTTCCAGCGCTTCCAGTTCGGCTTTGGCATCTTTATCGCCACCTTTGGCTTTTTTCTGGACGCGATGAATGGCTCGCTCACAAGTGTCCAGATCGGAAAGGGCCAGTTCTGTATTGATGATCTCAATATCAGAGGCTGGGTCAACCTGACCAGAAACGTGAATGATATTGTCGTTGACGAAGCAACGCACAACATGGCCGATAGCTTCCGTTTCACGAATATTAGTCAGAAACTGGTTGCCCAGACCTTCACCTTTTGATGCGCCTTTCACCAGACCGGCAATATCGACGAATTCCATTGTGGTAGGCAGGATACGTTGAGGTTTTACAATTTGCGCCAGTTGCTCAAGCCGTGGATCGGGCATCGGTACTACACCGGTATTTGGTTCAATGGTGCAGAACGGGAAGTTTGCTGCTTCGATACCTGCTTTGGTCAGCGCATTGAATAATGTTGATTTCCCGACGTTAGGCAAGCCAACGATACCGCATTTGAATCCCATAAGTTTTCACCTTAAATTACTTATAAATCAAAAGGCTGGAGTAGCCTTTGTGATGAATCAGAAAAAAATTGGCGCCATTATACACGGAATGGCGAGCTATCACGATCCCGCAAATAGGATTTATCTATTCTGTATCGTCAGGCACTGGCTTTGAAGCTGTGCAAGCGGTTGATCGCTTTATCTATACCTTGTTTTATTAGAATATCCGTGCAGCGCAGAGCTTCATCAATCGCGTCATTAATCAGCTTTTGTTCACTGGCTGGTGGTTTTCCCAGCACAAAGCCAATAACTTTATTTTTATCACCTGGATGACCGATACCAATACGTAAGCGATAGAAGTTAGGATTATTGCCAAATTTGTTTTGAATATCTTTCAAACCATTATGACCGCCATGACTTCCGCCCAGCTTCATTTTTGCTACTCCCGGCGGTAAATCGAGTTCATCATGTGCCACCAGAATTTCATCTGGTTGGATACGGTAAAAGGAGGCGAGGGCCGCGACAGATTTACCGCTGAGGTTCATAAATGTTGTCGGGACTAACAGACGAACATCATGGTCGCACATATTAATTCGGGCGGTGTAACCGAAAAATTTACTCTCTTCTTTCAATGGCTGATTGTGGCTCTGCGCCAGCAGGTCGAGGTACCAGGCCCCGGCGTTGTGCCGGGTTTGGGCATATTCAGCACCAGGATTAGCCAGACCAACAATTAATTTTATGTTACTCACTATTTTTCTTCACTTTTAACAGTAAAAACAATAAAGAGGGGTAGTTTACCTGTCAGGTGCGATGAGTACAAAGTTCAGTTTGAAAGCGAAGAAGCATGACTTTGAAAATATTGAATCTTTTATTGTTGTTAATTGTACAAAAATAATTAACTGTCTGGGTGATAAGAATGTTTAATTATTGTTTTTACGAGCTAGACTATAATTTGAATAAATAGAGGAAAAATGTTTTTTACAATAATTAAACATATTGATTATGCAATGAGGTTATTTAATTTTAGGAGGATATATGAGTCAAAAAAATGATTTTAAAGCTTTTTCTAGTAGTAATAATGCCAATGTAGTGAGCCAAGAAGGATATGAAGAAAGCCGGAGTTTAAAGACCGGGTTTCCGCCAGAAAATATCACTACTCATTTGCTCAATAAGGTATTACGTCAGTCATCAACAATAGCATCTGTTGTGGCTAATTTTGTCGCGACATATTCCGGTGATGATATTCTGGATGATGGTGATATTGTTAAACTCACTACCCAATTAAATAGAGCGTTAGAACAAAAAATTGCAACCGAAGTGCCAAGTGCTTCATTAACACAAAAAGGTGTTACTCAGCTCACAGATAAAACCGGTAACAGTAATACCCTTGCGGTGACGCAGAAGCTTGTTTCTGATGTAAATGATAACGCGAATGACCGATTGGCAAAAAATCAAAATGGCGCAGATATTCCTGATAAAAACGCGTTTGTAAAAAACCTCGGCTTATCGGAAACTGTGGCGTTGGCGAAAAATGCGGTATCGGCCGATGGTGGCAATTATTCAGGGTATTTTAGGTTTAAACAGGTTGAAACACTTCCCACCGAACGTAATGCAACTATGTTAGTTTCTGTGCAGGGCGCTAAACCAACAAGTGAGATGGTTGCATTTACACTTTACAATTGGTACGACAATTATATTAAAACAGGTATTGTGCGTGGTAGTAGCGTAGATACCTATGGATATACTGTAGATATTAATGGCAAACGGGTTTTCTCTGTTTCTCCTGCGGGCCAAATTGAAGCGGCGTCAGCGAATATAAAGGGGAATGCGGGTGTTTTTAACATAATACATGACACTGGTAAACATGCCTATTTTCAGTTTCTTGAGGGAGCAAAAAGAACGGCTTACGTTGGATTTCCAGGTGACGGGTCACAAAATTTTGATATTTGCAACGAAAAAAAATCTGGCAGATTGACAATTGGTGGAGAGTTGGCTGCATATATTAATAACAATCGGGTTTTTTCTGTTTCTCCTGCGGGTCAGATTGAAGCTGCATCAGCAAATTTAAAGGGGAATGCGGGTATTTTTAATATAACATACAGTACTGGCGGACATGCCTATTTGCAGTATTATGAAGGGACGGCGAGAACGGCCTTCGTTGGATTTCCAGGTGATGGGTCACAAGATTTTGATATTTGCAACGAAAAAAGATACGGCAGACTGACAATTGGCGATAAATTGAAATATAACGGTAATCCTATTGCCATCTTTAATGATAATTGCATCGCCGATACTAATGGCAATATCAGAATATCCAGCCCCGTAGTGAGTATTTATCCAGACGGAACTTATGCGTTAACTCGCGAAGCGGAGGGGGTGACTGTCGAGCGGATAGATACCGGGAAATATCGTATCAGTGGCTGCGACGGTTTTGCTAAAGACGGTGCATGGGGAATTCACGGTGGTACCATCGTCCCGGCAGACAGCAACGGGTTAAATCTTATTTGGGTTAATGAATTAGTAGACACGTCTAGCGGCGATATAACAATCGAATGTTATCATCGGCAAAATACCGATGCGCCGATATTTACTCAAAATAAGCGCGTAAAGAGCGTTAACAGTGACGGGGAAGTCATTTATTACAATGATGGTGAGCTATGCGATATCCCCGATGGACGAGTGATTAATGTTCGAATTCAACGCCAAAAAAATCACCAGAATTTAGGCGAAGAGAGGGACGGCTAGGGAGTTGCGATGAAATCTCTGTTAGTTGTGATCGCGTCCGCAATGACCTTTTGGCAAATAGGGCTATACTCTATAGTGTAAGTAAACATAAGCTTTTTGACTTTAGGTTCTTAGTATGCTCGAAGAGTGTTGGAGGTAACATATGAAACGTCAGAGTGCCTTCATAGTTGGTAATGTATTAATGGGTGTTGGTATGTTGACTATCGTTAGCAGCCTGGCTTATACATTACTGCCCCATATCTTCGGTTTTGGCTGGCCTGAGTTTTTATCTGAAGCAGCGCTATTGGGAGTTTTTGTTGGTGCTCTTGTTTGGTTAGCTGGTGCCGGTGTGGGAGGCCGGGAAGGTGTGGCAGATCGTTACTGGTGGTTGAAAAATTACGACGAGCGTTATCGTCGTGGTGATCATCGGTATCCATAACAAAAACAGTGTTAGTCAGAATTTTTGCTAATGGAGGAATATTATTATGACTCCGGATAAGCAGAAAACCCGTTGAAGTTCTTGGCAACGGGTTTTTTCTTAAGCGCGATTTATGGCTGAAACTTAGTGTTCAAACATCGCAGAGATTGACTCTTCATTACTGATGCGACGGATCGCTTCAGCTAGCATACCGGATAAAGTCAGAGTACGAACCTTATTCAGCGCCTTGATCTCAGCAGATAATGGGATGGTGTCACAGACAATCACTTCATCAATAACCGAGTTTTTGATGTTGTCCACCGCGTTGCCGGAGAAAATCGGGTGAGTTGCATAGGCAAATACACGTTTAGCACCACGCTCTTTCAATGCTTCAGCCGCTTTGCATAATGTACCGCCGGTATCAATCATGTCATCAACCAGTACGCAGTCGCGACCTGCAACATCACCAATAATGTGCATCACCTGAGAAACGTTAGCACGTGGTCGGCGTTTATCAATGATAGCCATATCCGTGTCATTCAGCAGCTTAGCGATAGCGCGGGCGCGGACAACACCGCCAATATCCGGGGAAACAACGATAGGGTTTGCCAATTCTTGCTGCAACATATCTTCCAGCAGGATCGGGCTACCAAATACGTTATCAACCGGAACGTCAAAGAACCCCTGGATCTGTTCAGCATGCAGATCAACTGTCAGTACGCGGTCTACGCCGACACTGGACAGGAAGTCTGCGACAACTTTTGCGGTAATCGGCACACGGGCTGAACGGACCCGGCGGTCCTGACGGGCATAACCGAAGTAAGGGATTACTGCGGTAATACGTCCGGCTGAGGCACGGCGCAGTGCATCAACCATAACGACCAATTCCATCAAGTTGTCGTTAGTCGGTGCACAAGTGGACTGGATGATGAAAATATCACCACCGCGTACATTTTCGTTAATTTGTACGCTGACTTCACCGTCGCTGAAACGACCGACAGCCGCGTCTCCAAGATTGGTGTACAGGCGGTTGGCAACACGTTGTGCTAGTTCAGGAATGGCGTTACCAGCAAAAAGCTTCATATCGGGCACGAGAAAAACCTCAGGCTTGCGTCCAGAGAGATATTGTTGACCAATGCTCAAATGAACGATATCTGTTCATTGGTTCAATAACCGGGTATCCCAGAGCGAAAACTGTGCAAAGGTGAATTGTTGACGCCACGCGCAACAAAACCATGCAACCACTCAGGGGCTTGATTTAACACCTTCCGGGCCGATGCTTCTGATTCGAATTCGCCGAATACACATGCACCGGTCCCTGTCAGGCGTGACGGCGCGTATTCTAGCAGCCATGAAAGAAGCTGTTCAACCTTACGAAAACGTTTTCTTACAAGAGATTCACAATCATTTGCGTACGGAGCCTGTAATAATGCGGCCAGAGAGCGAATTGGCGTATCACGTTTTAATTCCGGATCTGTGAAGATGCGCAGAGTTGGGATTTCAATCCCAGGGTGCGCAACCAGATACCACTTCTCTTCCGGCTCTGCTATGTGCAGGATTTCACCAATACCTTCTGCAAATGCGGCGTGCCCTTTGATAAAGACTGGCACATCAGCACCAAGACTTACACCGAGGGTTGCCAGTGTCTCGTCTGTGAGGCCAGTTTGCCAGTGGTAATTCAGGGCAATCAGTACGGTAGCGGCATTCGATGAACCGCCTCCCAACCCACCGCCCATAGGCAGACGCTTGTTGATACAGATATCTGCACCTTGATGAGCAATGCCAGTGCTGTGTTGATGGCTGTAGGATTGCAACAGACGCGCCGCGCGAATAATCAGGTTGTTATCGTGCTCCACACCTTCTACCGGTGTCAGTAAGTGGATTTCATTATCCTGACGTGGGGTGATGGTAATTTCATCACCATAATCCAGAAACTGAAACAGAGTTTGCAACTGGTGATAACCATCAGCGCGGCGACCGGTGATATAGAGAAACAGGTTAAGTTTTGCCGGTGAAGGCCAGGTCAGCGTCATTATTTTGTGGTCCAGTTATCCATTTTCAGCTTAATGCGGCGGTCGCCCTGAGTCAGTTCAAGACGGTCAGGAAGAGAGGGGGTTGTTGAGCTATCGTAGGATTGATAATTAACCTGCCATGTTGCGCCATGTTGTTGATAGTTTAAGGTTTTCAACAGATAGTTAGCATCCAGCTTGAACTCTTTTGCGTCACCGGGCAGACCGGTTATCCAATGTCGCAGATTATCCAGTGGAATATCCATATCGGTGAGTTGATAAATGATCTCTTCAGGATTATCACTGAAATATTTTTTACCCTGGTTATCGGTTAATTGCGTCATGCCGGGTTGAACGACCAGTTCTAATTCAGTGCTGCCCAGAGGATTCGTTAATAATAAACGGTAGCGCTCAGGGTTATATTGTTGCCAGAAAAAGCGGGCATAAACTTTCTTTTCATTAGTCAGATAGGCAAAAGATCCACGGGTCTGGTATTGGTTCAATTGGTGTAGTTGTTGTGTGTGTGCCCGCCACTGAGGGGAGTCTGCCGAACCGGAACCACCGGGTTGTGTTAATGTACAGGCGGTCAGCAGCACGCAAGAGAGTGGCAGCAGACGGAATAGTGATAATTTTTGCATTGGCTTCATCGGCAATCTCTGATTAATAACATGAAAATGTTTACACCACTTAATAATGAAGAATGGCGCATTAATCCAGTTAAATCTCAAAAAATATCCTGAATAATGAGATTAGACGTGGTTGATCGTCTTTTATTGAACGGAGGTATCAAGTAGAATGCACAGCTAATTGAGAGTCCTTATTAAGGGTGATGATTTCATCAAAACAAGATGTTTTTTACGATGAACAGCCTTCCTGCTGATAATTCAATATGACTTTGTTAGCACTTGGTATCAACCATAAAACCGCTCCTGTATCCCTGCGTGAACGGGTGACTTTTTCACCGGACACTATCAGTGAAGCACTCGGCAACCTTCTCCAGCAGCCTCTGGTGAGGGGAGGCGTTGTATTGTCAACGTGTAACCGTACAGAGCTTTATCTCAGTGTAGAACAGCAGGATAATCTGTATGAGCAATTAATTAACTGGTTGTGTGAATACCACCAGCTTAATCCCAGGGATCTAAAATCCAGTATTTACTGGCATCATGATAATGAAGCCGTCAGCCACTTGATGAGAGTGGCGAGTGGGCTGGATTCGTTGGTACTTGGAGAGCCTCAGATCCTTGGGCAAGTGAAGAGAGCATTTGCCGAGTCGCAGGACTGCCGTTCTTTATCGAGTGAGTTGGAGCGATTGTTTCAAAAATCATTTTCTGTTGCCAAGCGCGTCAGGACTGAAACAGAGATTGGTTCAAATGCGGTTTCCGTCGCTTTTGCGGCTTGTACCCTGGCGCGGCAGATTTTTGAAACACTTTCTGAACTGAATATTTTGCTGGTTGGTGCAGGGGAAACCATTGAGCTGGTCGCCCGCCATCTGAAAGAGCATCGGGTGCACCATATGATGATTGCTAACAGAACGAGAGAAAAGGCGCAGGTATTGGCTGACGAAGTTCAGGCGGAAGTGATCACTTTGTCTGAAATTGATACACGTTTAGCCGAAGCTGATATTGTCATCAGTTCAACCGCCAGCCCTTTGCCTATTATTGGTAAAGGCATGGTTGAACGTGCATTAAAGTTACGCCGTAACCAACCCATGCTGCTCGTTGATATCGCGGTTCCCCGCGATGTAGAACCTGATGTGGAAAAATTGAACAACGTCTATCTCTACAGTGTTGATGATTTGCAGGCAATTATTCAGCGCAATCTTGCCCAGCGCAAAGCGGCGGCTGTTCAGGCTGAATATATTGTTCAGCAGGAAAGTGGTTATTTTATGGACTGGCTGCGTTCACAAGGTGCAGTCAACTCAATCCGTGAATATCGTGCTCAGGCAGAACAGATGCGGGCTGAAATGACAGACAAAGCGCTGGCTGCTATCAACCAGGGGGCTGACCTGGAACAGACAATAAATCAATTGACTCATCAATTGACGAATCGTCTGATGCATGCTCCTACCAAATCACTCCAGCAGGCTGCCAGCAATGGTGACCTGGGGCGTCTTAATTTATTACGTGACAGCCTGGGGCTGAAACATAATTAACCATATCTCGGAATAGGGTCTGAAATCACGAATGAAGCCTTCTATTGTTGCTAAATTGGAAGCATTACAAGAACGTCACGAAGAAGTTTTGGCTCACCTCAGTGATGCTGATGTGATTGCTGATCAGGAGCGTTTCCGTGCTTTGTCACGGGAATATGCTCAACTGACGGATGTGACGAATTGTTTTAAGGTCTGGTGCACGGTGCAGGATGACCTTAAGGCCGCTGAAATAATGCTTGATGACCCTGAAATGCGGGAAATGGCACAGGAAGAGATCAAGGATGCCAAGGTTCGTAATGAGGAATTAGAACAGCAGTTGCAATTGTTGCTGCTACCGAAAGATCCTGATGATGAACGCAACTGTTTTCTTGAAGTTCGCGCCGGCACCGGGGGTGATGAAGCGGCTATTTTCGCCGGGGATCTGTTTCGTATGTACAGCCGTTATGCTGAATCCCGTCGGTGGAAAGTCGAGGTGATGAGCGCCAATGACGGTGAGCATGGTGGTTATAAAGAAATTATCGCTAAAGTTTCCGGTGAACAGGTTTATGGTCATCTGAAATTTGAATCTGGTGGTCATCGTGTTCAGCGTGTACCGGAAACTGAATCGCAAGGGCGTATTCACACTTCTGCCTGTACCGTTGCGGTTTTGCCGGAGATCCCGGAAGCAGAATTGCCAGAAATCAGCCCAAGTGATTTGCGTATTGATACGTTCCGTTCGTCTGGTGCCGGTGGTCAGCACGTCAACACCACGGATTCCGCTATTCGTATCACGCATATTCCAACCGGCATTGTGGTTGAGTGTCAGGATGAGCGCTCTCAGCATAAAAACAAAGCGAAAGCGATGTCGGTATTGGCCGCGCGTATTCGTGCCGCCGAAGTGCGTAAGCGCCAGGAAGCAGAAGCCTCGGAGCGCCGTAACTTGCTGGGTTCCGGTGATCGTTCAGATCGCAACCGTACTTACAACTTCCCGCAAGGGCGGGTGACGGATCACCGTATTAACCTGACCTTGTACCGCCTTGATGAAGTGATGGAAGGCAAACTGGATATGCTTGTTCAGCCGATCGTTAATGAATATCAGGCCGATCAATTATCAGCGTTGTCAGAGCAGGATTGATGGATTATCAATCCTGGCTTAAACAAGCCACAACACAGTTATCAGCCAGTGACAGCCCTAAACGGGATGCAGAGATTTTGTTGGGGCTCGTCACTCACCATTCCCGAACTTACCTATTGGCATTCGGGGAAACGCAACTCTGTTCAGCGCAGTTCAGCCAGCTTGAAACGTTACTGGCTCGCCGGGTAAAAGGTGAACCCATTGCTCACATTACCGGCGAACGCGAATTCTGGTCGTTGCCACTAAATGTTTCGCCTGCCACATTGATCCCGCGGCCTGACACGGAGTGTCTGGTTGAAAAAGCGCTCGAACGGCTTTCACCGGTACCTTGCCACATTCTGGATTTGGGAACCGGCACCGGTGCGATTGCGCTGGCGATGGCCAGTGAGCGCCCTGATTGCCGGGTTACCGGGGTTGATATCAATCCTGATGCGGTCATTCTGGCGCAGGGTAATGCTGAAAAACTGAAAATACAAAATGTGGATTTTCTGCAAAGCAGTTGGTTCTCTTCGTTGGATAATCAACAATTTACTATGATTGTCAGTAATCCGCCTTACATCGATGAAGCCGATCCTCATCTGTTTCAAGGTGACGTGCGGTTTGAGCCAGAGAGTGCATTAATTGCGGCAGAACAGGGAACGGCTGATCTAAAGGCAATTATCAATTTGTCACGTCATTTTCTGTTACCTGGTGGATGGTTGTTGCTGGAGCATGGTTGGCAACAGGGAGACGTTGTAAGAAGCCTGTATTCTGAGAGTGGTTATCAGCTGGTGGCGACTTTTCAGGATTATGGCGGTAATGAGCGAATAACACTGGGTCAGTGGAAAAGTGATGAAAGCCATAGCTGATTATGAATTTAATAACGCATCTTTAAGTAGCGGTATTCTGTTAATATCCGGAGCCATCCGCTCCGACTTTCCTCAGAATTCAGTGGAGAAGCAGCTTCAGGTATTAATTGATGAAGCCAGACGTGAAATATCTCCACAGATGAACAGAGAGGAACAGCTGGAAAAATTACTCAGGCTGTTTTATCAGAACTGGAAATTCGGCGGTGCTAGTGGTGTTTATTGTCTGTCAGATACATTCTGGCTGGATAAAGTACTGCAAACCCGTCAAGGTTCTCCTGTGGTTTTAGGGATCATTCTTATCCATATTGCTCAGGCTTTAGAACTGCCCTTTATGCCGGTGGTTTTTCCGACACAGTTGATTCTGCGTATTGATTGCCCGGATAAACCGGTGAGATTTATTAATCCAACCGATGGCGAAGCGCTGAGTGAATATATGCTTGATGTGTGGTTAAAAGGGAATATTGGCCAGACAGCCAAATTGACGGCGGATGATTTGCAGGAAGCTGATAATATCAGCATCGTATATAAAGTGCTGGAGACGATAAAAGTTGTATTAATGGAAGAAGGCCAGTTGGAACTGGCGCTGAAAGCCAGTGAAGCCGTTCTGATGTTTGATCCCGATGACCCATATGAAATACGTGATAGAGGGCTTATGTACGCCGAACTTGATTGTCATCATATTGCGGTTTCTGATTTAAGCTATTTTGTCGAACACTGTCCGGAAGATCCGGCGGTAGAAACGATCAGAAAGCAGCTATACTCCATTGAGCAGCAATATATTGTATTGCATTGATTATGCTCTGCACTGATTCATTTGGTTAATTTATTTGCCCTTAATAGGAGGTATAAGTATGCAACAGAAAGTGGTTAATATTGGTGATATCAAGGTCGCTAACGATCTGCCGTTTGTTCTCTTTGGTGGTATGAATGTCCTTGAGTCACGGGATTTGGCCATGAGTATTTGTGAGCACTATGTGACAGTGACACAAAAACTGGGCATTCCTTATGTTTTCAAAGCTTCCTTTGATAAAGCGAACCGATCATCAATTCACTCTTACCGTGGTCCTGGGCTGGAAGAGGGAATGAAGATTTTTCAGGAGCTGAAACAAACTTTTGGTGTGAAAATTATTACTGACGTGCATGAACCAGCACAGGCGCAGGCAGTGGCGGAAGTGGTTGATGTGATCCAACTTCCGGCATTTCTGGCGCGTCAGACTGATTTGGTTGAGGCAATGGCCCGCACTGGCGCGGTGATTAACGTTAAAAAGCCACAATTTATCAGCCCAGCCCAGATGGGGAATATTGTTGAAAAATTCAAAGAAGGCGGCAACGATCAGGTGATCTTGTGTGATCGTGGCAGCAACTTTGGTTATGACAATTTGGTTGTGGATATGCTGGGTTTCAATGTCATGGTTCAGGCAACGGGGGGGCATCCGGTGATTTTTGATGTCACTCATTCACTGCAATGCCGTGATCCGTTTGGTGCCGCGTCGGGTGGCCGTCGTGCTCAGGTGGCTGAATTGGCGCGTGCGGGAATGGCCGTTGGTATTGCCGGCCTGTTCCTTGAAGCTCATCCCGATCCGGTCAATGCGAGGTGTGATGGCCCATCAGCGTTGCCGTTGGCAAAACTTGAGCCATTCCTGATCCAGATGAAAGCGATTGATGACGCAGTAAAAAGCTTCCCTCAGCTGGATACCTGTAAATAATCGGGTACATCGAGTGATGAAGGTGTTTGGCGCTGGTTTACAGCGCCATTATTGGGAAAAGGTGGACCAAGCTCCTTTTTTCAATGGCTTCAATTATCCATTTTGCAATTGAAATTCAACTCTTCCATTGCCCGTGGCAATGTTGCATGGAAACTGAGATGGTTTTCAACCCATTGAACTCTGGCTCTGGCCAGTGTTTTTAAAGGCTGAAATGGAATATCGCAAACAGCAATATATTTATCCTTACCCACTTCATCGATAAAGCGCTGGAAAGCGTGCAACCCACCGGCATCCAGCACAGGAACGGCATCCCATTGCATGAGGATCGTCTGATAACCTGCGCTTGCTTCCTTTAATTCTGTAAAGATACGTTCAGCCGCAGCGAAGAATAACGGGCCATTGATGCGAACAACCAGCAGACTGTTATCCCCATTTGTTTGTGGCAATTGGCTGATACGGGTCATATTGGCTATCCGACGCATAAACAGCAGTGAGGCTAACACGATACCAATCGTAATAGCGATGACCATATCAAACAGTACCGTGAACGACATACAAAGAACCAGCACAATAATGTCATCCCTTGGCGCACGACGGATCAGATAGATAACTTTATGTATCTCGCTCATATTCCAGGCGACCATGAGCAACAGGGAGGACATGGCGGCCAGCGGAAGATAGGAGAGCATTGGCGCCAACGCCAGTAAAGTTAATAACACCAGCAGAGAGTGAACAATTGCTGAAACCGGTGATGTTGCACCGGCTCTGATGTTTGCCGCTGATCGGGCAATGGCAGCGGTCGCGGTAATACCACCGAAGAACGGTACAGCGATATTGCCCAACCCCTGACCAATTAATTCACTGTTTGAGTGGTGCTTCTTACCTGTCATACCATCCAAAACAACGGCGCAAAGCAGTGATTCAATCGCACCCAACATTGCCATTGAAAAGGCCGCGGGCAATAAAGCTGAAACTGTTGCCCAACTTATCTCAACGTGATGAGAGTCTATATCGGGTAAACGCCACGGTAAAACGAATTGAGGAAGGATCGGGGGGATACCTTGGCCTTGCGTACCATCATTCAATAGGTAACTGAATTCAGAACCGATAGTCGCAGCATCCTGACCAAATAAATTCATTATCCCCATCACGGCGGTTCCCGCGATCAAGGCCGGAAGATGCCCGGGTAATTTCAGCCCAAGCTTAGGCCAGTAAATCAGAACCGAAAGTGTCGCCAGCCCAATCAGCGTATCACTTAAATGCAGCGTTGGCAGCGCCTGAAACAGCGCAGCAACCTTATCAATATAACTCTCTGGTACATGTTCCAATTGCAGACCAAAAAAATCTTTTACCTGCATGGTGGCGATAGTGATGGCGATCCCCGAAGTAAAACCCAGTGTCACCGGTAGAGGAATATACTCTATCAATTTGCCAAAGCGGGCTAACCCCATTACCAGCAGGATAATCCCCGACATGAATGTCGCAATGAGCAAACCACTCAGGCCAAATTGCTGAGATACCGGATAGAGAATGACAACGAAAGCGGCTGTAGGGCCGGAAACACTATAGCGTGAGCCGCCGGTTACCGCGATAACAATACCAGCGATAGCGGCGGTGTAAAGCCCGTATTGTGGCGCGACACCACTGCCAATAGCCAGTGCCATAGCGAGTGGGATAGCGATAATACCGACAGTAATACCGGCAATAATATCTTTAATTAAACGAGTAAAAGAGTAGGGTTCTTTCCAGCAAGCATCAATTACAGCACTAAACGGCCGTATGCCGTTCATTCTACGAGTTTTCATCTGTGCATAAACCAAAAAAATAAAAGGAAAAAGCAATAAGGTCATTATAAGCCAAATTGCAGGAATAATGCTTTTAGTTCAAAACGATAGCGCCATACATCAAACTCAATGTAAATAGATTAACGCCAGGAAAGAGAAAAGTAAAAGGGAGAATAACGCTATTATCACTGAAAAATATCTTGGAACCGATTCTATTAGGTATTTAATCTTATTGGTGAATTTTATTAGGTTAATTTCATAAATAATGTTTTCAATGTTTTTTGACTTGATTGTATATATTTTTTTATTAATTATGGAATTGTGATTTTTATTTTTAAAATGAATTAATCTGATTGGTAATGATTTGTGATTGTTATTGTTTTGTAATTAAATGATTGCTTGTGCATTTACTACTTTTATTATTATGCATGGATTAAATTAGCCGTATCAAATGATTTCACAATTTAGATTTTCCCCTTAATTTTGCGTGTAATTTAACCAATGTTTTAATGTCGCTTAAATATTAGATTAATAATTTGACAGATATAAGAACCCACCCTATTATTTAGAGTGACTCATGGAATTAGATGAATCAAATTAGCCAAAAATACTTTTTTTAACTAATATTTATTCTGAATGCTTTACTTAAAGTAGGGTTGACTGTTGAAAATAACTTTTGGATAAGGTAGGGATGTTTAAATGCATAAATATAACAGTAAGGTACTTATTATTGGTTCATCAAGTGACATTGGGAATGCGATTTGTCAGCATGCGGTAGCGAGTGGCTATGAAATATTAGGGACTTCACGTAAACCGCATAATGAAGAGATTCATTTAGATGTTATGTCGGATAACAGCGTAAAAGAAGCAATTGAAATTGCAATTGAAAAGATGAGATGTATTGATGCTGTTATCTATACACCAGCGATGTCATTGGATGGTTTGTTGCATGTTCAGGATATTGAGAGCTGGCACGATGTTTTTAATGTCAATTTATTCGGTGCTGCAAGAGTGGCAAAGTATTTGCTTCCGCATTTTATGAAGAATCGTGATGGTGTGATGCAATTTATCTCTTCTACAGCGAGTGTACGTGGATCACCAGGTGCCACAGCTTATTCTTGTTCGAAAGCAGCCATGAACGCATTAGTAAAAAATATCGCCAATGACTATGGGCGTTTTAATATCAGGGCCTACGCTGTGATGCCGGGATATGTTGATGGTGGCATGTTACGTCATATTTCTTCAGAAAGAAAAGTGGAATTAGCTAGAAGTATTGCATTAAAACGAATGGCGGATGTTGATGAAATTGCCCGTTTTTGTGTCGGGGCATTGAGTGCGTCAACTTATATAACAGGTACAACCCTTCGCATTGATGGAGGATTGATTGGTTAATAACAGTATTATAAATGTTGCCAATCGCTTTAATGTGAAAATGATTGCCGGTTATCATTCCTGTGTTGGTCAAACTATTTGGAATAGAGACCGAAACTAATGATTAAATATCTTTATTCTTATATCGTTTATGAATTATTTTTTTTGAATAAATCAGCTAGGATAAATTTTTAAATATATTTATTTATATAAATATATCTATAAACCATTAAAGCCGGATATACACATATTGGGGATGATGATATGGACAATATTGACATGGTTAATGAAGAACTAGCAAGTATTCTATTGAATGTTGCTGAGTTAGACTCTGATTTTGAAATAACGTCGAATAAATTATTGAAGAGTGATCTTGGCATTGACTCACTAAAATTAATTGATGTCATTCTATCAGTTGAACGAACCTTTGGAAAAGAAATTTCTGAAGATGCACTTGCTCGTATTCAAACCGTAGGTGAACTATGGGAAGAAATAAAGCATAACTTGTCATAGTTGGGTTCATTTTCAATGAAAAATTAAGAGCCTATCCCATTAGCGTTATTTTATGTTCATTCGCAAGGACGGTCTGCAACAATGACGTCTATTGGGATAGGCTCTGGAATTCTCTATTTATTAAACATGAGTTGGGTGAAAATGTTGACTTTTAACGTGGAAAATTTAGCTATTTATCCGAATATATTTCGGCATGAGAGAGCGGGGGAGTTTTATCTTCCCTCTGATATTTCTGAATTTGTAAGCAATAAAGGTGATCGTTTTCGTGATGATTTCAGTCGCATTTGTACCTATCTGGCAAATAAGCTTATTGCAGAAGATAGAAATGTAGAGAATGAATCTGTCATTGTGGGGACAGAATATGGCAACCTTGACGCCATGCTTCGTTTTCAGCGGCAGATAAGGAATAATGATAAAACGGTATCCGCTCAACAATTTCCTTATGCTACCACAAGTTCCGCTTCAACCTTTATTAACATTGACAAAAAGGTGACAGGAGGAAATTGTACCCTAAATGCAGGCAGTAAAACGCCGGTTATGGTATTCATTCAAGCGTTACTTAATTTATATAATAGATCAGCAGGTATTAGCCATCTGTTTTTCGGTGATGTCTATTGTGCAGAAGCACTTGATGATATACGAAAAAAAACCAGCAACCAGAAATCAATATCTTCTGGTGTAATGTGTGTGGGTTTGTCGAGTGGAAAACAATTTACCGCAGATTTTTTCTTCGGGTCAACAGTGGAAGAGGTAAAAAGGCAGCTTGACAATTTATCACCGGAGACAAAGATTTTTATATTCAATACGTTAAATAAGAATGAAGCTTTAATTAATACGATTAAAGATTATAATATCATTGAATATCAAGAATATAACGGTGCTTTTCTATTTCATGAATTTATGAACGCTATTCAGTGTAGTCAAAAAGAAGAGGCGTTTGTATTTATCACAATCGATAACATGAATGCCTCAGGCGTAAGGGTGATACATAATGATGAGTGATCGTATTAGCCATGTTTTTTCACCTGATGATGAGATATTCAAATATCATTTTCCTGACACCCCTATTGTGCCTGGTATCTTGCCGGTAGCCGCTTTTTGTAAGGAGATGGCTGATAAATCTGTTGATTTTATCAATTTGAGAAATCTGTTCTTTTATCAATTTATACGGCCTAATGAAGATATTAAATATAGCCAGGAGAGAAATAAGATTTCTGCAACGGTATCTGAACAGCTCTGTTTTTCTTTTTTTCTGGATTATTCTGGCAAAGATGAAGGGTGTGAAATCAAAAGAGATCTTTTCTCATCTTCTCTATTATCATTGCCATTGCGTGAACCTGAATTTTGGTTTTTGCCGAAGACCGTCTATATTAATGATATATCAAATAGTGCAAATTGTCATTTGAATATTAAATTGTTGCAGGATGAATCCGCTTATTTACAAAAATTCCAATATTCTACTTTGCTTATCCTTGTTGAAGCCATGGGGAATTTGGCATTAGTTTTACAGCATCAACAACAACAAAACATTTTAACTGAAAGTGATTATGTTTTTGCCAGATTCGGTGAATTGGCTTTCAGTCCGGATATTGAACATATTAATTCCCCTGTATTTATTGAAACCAAAGTGACACGGTTTGGTTCAATAATGTGTTGGAATGCATGGGCATATAGTGAAGGGGAAAAATTACTTTGGATAAATGACGCTATATCAATTAAGAGGAAGGGGAACGATGTTGGATAAAATATATATTACCGGGCTTGGCGTCGTCACTCCAATTGGTATAGATGTCGAAAGTTATTGGCAGAAGCTATGCGCTGGAGAGTCAAATTTTACTCGATTGGTGCCTGTCTATGCTTCTATGAAACCAAATTTTGTTGCCGGAAAAATTTCGGCAGGGCCACGTATGGAGATAAAAGCCAGGGCACCAAAATGTACAGGGGCACAGGTTCCTGATTCTTCTCTGTATGCTGTAGATGCAGCACTCCAGGCGATAGCGGATGCAGGATTACAACCGGGATGCGCTGAATTGCGCAATGCATTAGTGTGTGTTGGTAATAATGAGGCTGAGGCGGATATTCTTGATCAATTAGTTGAAGGTATGCCCGTAAACTGGAATGCCAATATCTATTCGAGTCATGCAGTTTCCGATAATGTTGCCCGCGCAATGGGTTCCTCCGGGCCTTCCATGACGATACATAATACCTGTGCCTCAGCAAATATTGCTCTGGAAACAGCACTACGCATGATGAAAGCAGGAATTGTTTCAACATCCGTAATCGGCGGAGGAGACGCTTTTTCTAAAAAGGTGTGGTCAGGTTTTTACATGCTTAATGCATTGGGGGCGGAACAGTGCCGTCCGTTTTCGCAATTAAGGCGTTTTATTACCATATCGGAAGGCGCGGCTTTTTTAGTGTTGCAGAATAGAAAACAAGTTGGTGAACATCAATCTCCTTATGCTGAATTGATCGCGACTGCAAGTAATAATGATGCATTACATCCGACTAACCTGGATATTAGCAGTGTCACCCAATGTCATGAAAAATTATTGAGTTCGGCGGGACTGGAAGCGGGAGATATTGATGGTATCTATGCACATGGTACTGGAACAAAAGCTAATGATGCAGTAGAAGCATCCATATTCTCTGAATATTTCTCCAACTCGGTGGTTTCAGCGATTAAAGGAACTATAGGGCATATGATGGCAACGGCGGGCGCGATTGGCGCAGTCAGTGCTTGTTTATCTTTGAGAGATCAGATGATGCCGCCAACGAATATCTTGCCGGAGGATTTTGAATATCAATTCAATTTAATTACTCATAGTATGGAAATGAAACATAATTTACGCTATGTACAAAATAATGCATTTGGTTTTGGTGGTAATAACGCGATTACTTTATTTGGTAGGGTGACTTAATTCTTCATGATACAAAATGAACTATGAGAATAAAGCGTATAGCCTGATTTTCATGAAACAAAAATAATAATTTTGAGGTTAATAATATGATTATATTGGGTATCAGTGGTCTTCCTAATTCTCAACGTTTCATGCGGGAGAATTACCCGGGTGTGAGTAAATTAGACGAGCGCATTTGTCAGGGAGTAGATAGTGCGGCCTGTTTGATTATTGATGGAAAAGTTGTTGCCGCCGCCGCGGAAGAACGCTTTACCGGAGAGAAAGGCACGGGACAATTTCCTGCTCATGCCATTAACTATTGTTTGGCGGAAGCGGGTGTTACGCAAGATGATATACAGGTTATTGCTCACGGTTTTAATTATGATCACTATCGTCGTTTTTTTGTATCGAACAAAAAAATGTTCGAGGGTGCTTTCAGTAACAAAACAGTGATTGATGCATTTGCTTCTGCTGGGTGGCAGAATATCGAACCGCGTTTTCAAGCGGTAGATCATCATTTGGCTCATGCGGCGTCTGCCTTTTATCCCAGTGGTTTCCCGTCTGCACTTTGTGTCGTTTCAGATGGTATGGGTGAAATAGAATCCTTGAGTATTTATCTTGCTAAAGACCAGCAATTCCAAAAATTGTACAGTCAGCCAATTAGTTCTTCATTAGGTGAGCTTTATTCTATCTGTACCCGGTTCCTTGGCTTTGTATTTAATAGTGATGAATATAAAGTCATGGGACTTGCCGCCTATGGTAATCCTGAGCGATACCGTCATATTTTCAATGAATTGGCCCAATTCGATGCAGATAGTGGATCAATACATATAAACTGGTCACCGCAACTGTTTGATAATGCGGAATATGGTTTTCCTGTTGCGATGACACAGCTCAGTGATATGTTCGGTCTTACACCGAGAGGTGAAGATGATATTTTGCTGGATGTTCACCAGGATTTTGCTGCGGGGTTGCAGGAAAAATTCGCACTTTTGCTGAAACAATTAGTTACGTATTGGTTGCAAAAAACCGGTGAAACATCACTTTGTCTTGCCGGCGGATCATTTTTAAACTGCAAAGCCAATCAAGTCCTTTGTCAGCTTGATCAGGTGGAAAATGTTTTTGTCCAACCTGCATCGGGTGATGATGGGACTTCTTTGGGGGCGGCGCTTTTTGTTGCCGGTAAATACCACAATAATTCAGATCGTTACTTTAATCCCTATCTTGGCCCTCGCTTCTCAACAGATGAAGTTCGTAATGCATTATTCCGGCATGGTTGTAATGCAGGAATGAAATGGCGTTATTTAGGGTTGAACGATGATTATTTTGTTTCTGCGGCTAACGATATCGCAGCAGATAAAATCATTGCCTGGTTCCATGACCGGATGGAATTTGGACCAAGAGCACTTGGCAATCGTTCGATTCTCGCGCTTCCGGCAGGTGAAGGAATAAAAGACAGAATTAATAGCACGGTGAAGTTTCGTGAGGCTTTCCGTCCATTTGCACCTGCCATTTTGGATGAGGACTGCGATATTATTTTTGAGACACGAAATCTATCGCCGACCCGATATATGCTTTGCACTGCGGGAGTAAAACCAGAAATGGCAGGGCCGGTCTCCGGTATTGTTCATGCGGATGGAACGGCACGTATTCAGCTTGTGGAACGGACTATGAATGAAACTTTTTGGCGGTTACTGAAAGCGGTACAGGAAATAACCGGTTATGGTTGTCTGGTGAATACTTCATTTAACGTTAGGGGACAGCCACTTATCATGTCACCTGATGTTGCGATAGAGACGTTTTTAAAAACTTCATTGGATAAACTTTATATTGAAGGATTTATCGTATGGAAAGAATAACGTTGAAATGCTAAAGAAAATGGCTGAATTGAATAAAGTTTCGGTTAATTGATTATTGTCGATTCTTTGGCGCAAATGTGTTTCCTTATCATCTTGGCAGAATACTTGAATATGATATTGGATGATATGGGAACACATTCTTTCAATTTGGCGAGCCGGGATTGCCTGCTGGACAACATAAGGTAACTATCGATCAGCAAAGGAAATATAAAAATATGATAAAAGAACTCCAGCAGCGTAAGCTGCTATCAATTGTGCAATCACAGAATGGTCTTATTGGGTACCGGTTTTCTGATAGTTTATATGCTGTTGCCGAACTCCTTGATAAGGCACTTTTGCAAGTTTTAAGTAAAGGAATATCGGTTACTTCACATTCGTGTACCACATTATTACCTCGATCCACCTTGGAACGTATCAGTTTCTTTGACAAATTGCCTAGCAATCCATTGCATGTTTATCCTCATTTAACTCACGATGTCATAAGTGAAAATAGCGGGGATGCATGGGTACTGAGTCCATCGACTTGCTATCATACTTTTTCTCATTTGATAGATAGTACTCATGATTGGGAATTGAAATATTTTACGGCTAAAGGACAGTGTCATCGATACGAACCGGTTAAAGATGAGCCTACTCGTATGGGGAATTTTACCATGCGTGAATTAATATTGGTGGGGATACAGGAAAAAGTAGAAACGCAATGTGAAATAATATTTGGGCAAACCGTTAAATTCTTACGACTACTGTTTCCTTCTCTTTCGGTGGAAAAAGCCAGCGATGTATTTTATGGCGAGCATTCTAAAGTGACTCGTAAAGTACAATTATCAATGGGCGTCAAGTGTGAAGTGCTTATTCCTTGGTTTGATAAATATAACGTTAGCGTTGGTTCACGAAATTTACACCGGGATTTATTTACCACAAATTTTAATATTATCAGTCGTGTCAGTGATTGCCCTATGCATTCTGCTTGTATTGCTTTTGGGATGGAGAGACTACTTTTGGCTCTGTTATCACATACTTTTAATTATGAACCTGATTTACTTATCGAAAATATATCACAAGCAGCTGAAATAATATTAAAGGAAAAATAACTGTGATTGCAGGACATAATATACTGGGTCCTCTATTCATAAATAAATCCATTGTATCGAGGTGATAAAATACTTATGGAAAATATGATGGATAAATCGAAAATAAACGTCGCTATCAATTGTTTTACCGGTAGCCTGACAAGATTACTTAATCTACAGGGTAAAAATATTTTTGAGGCGGAGATCTTTGAAGCTGGCAATGGTTATTTATTTCGTAGTGGTTATGATGAATTGAATATGCCTGAATACACTTTCTCGGTTGAAACTGTTGGACTAACTGGCGCGGTATCTTTAGGTGCAAATATGGTTTCACTACCGATAGATTACCCACATTGGTGTTGTCAATTATATGAATTATTATGTCAGAAGAAAGGTGTAGTTGCTTGGGTCAATTCGGCACATTTATCTTATTCTGAGGTTTATGCTAATAAACCAGAATACCTTCATGCTGTGCTGATCACCGCTATTACGGATGATTATTCACAAGTGCGTATCTTTGATTCTTTGGTGGTTGATCGGGAATCCTATGCTTGTGAGGCATGGATGCCCTCCGGGCAATTTTATTTAGCGCTTTCCGATAAAGTGCCCAGTGAAATTTATGATCATATGGGGAATTTTTATATTGTTGATTCGTTGAGAAATCTGGAAATAATACCTGTGAGAGAATCACTTATTCGGCAGGCTGAATTATTTAATACTTCACCTGAATGTTATGATTCGCTGAGAAATTATAGTAAATTATGCTTGGATTTATTTCAACAAGCAGAGGATAAAGCTTGTCGGGCCGCCAAAAGATTGTTTGATCATATCAGTGTGTTGTATGTGATACCCAATTTGAGTTTGTTAAAATATTCTTTAATCAGGGCAGATATTGCGCCTGCTCTGATTGAACATTGCACGGAATTGATTGGTCATTGGAAAGCTTTATCCATTTTAGCCCTCAAGTTTGAAGCCACATTATCACTTCAAGTATTGAAAAAAATAGAGGACCGTTTTAATCACATTGATCAAATGACTAACGTGATGTGGGGGGAATTGTATAGGTATAAAGATAAATCATGTTATTGATCATTATGGCGTACTGGATAATTATATATAAATTAAGTTAATTTATAAGCATGATGATAATTTTCATAAACATTATCACGCATAAATAAAGTCGCGACGCTTTTGATTGAAATTTTTTATTAACAATTCTTGTTGATATGAAAGTTTTCGTTTATTATTTTAATAGATATTGGCAAACTGGATTAGGCAGTAATTACCCTTATTAAATGGATGGCGAATATGACTAAAAAAATTTCATTCATTATCAACGGTCAAGTCGAAATATTTCCTGAAAGTAATGAATTAGTTCAATCCATTGATTTTGGTGATAATCGTGTTTATTTACCCATATTGAATGATTCTCAAGTAAAAAACATTATTGATTATAATGAAAATAATAAATTGCAGTTGCATAACATTATCAACTTTCTCTACACAGTAGGGCAAAGATGGAAAAATGAAGAATATTCAAGACGCAGGACATACATTCGTGACCTGAAAAAATACATGGGATATTCAGAAGCAATGGCCAAGCTGGAGGCCAATTGGATATCGATGATCTTATGCTCTAAAGGTGGTCTTTATGATCTGGTAAAAAATGAACTTGGTTCTCGCCATATCATGGATGAATGGTTACCACAGGATGAAAGCTATATCAGGGCTTTCCCGAAAGGTAAGTCTATACATCTGCTGGCCGGTAATGTCCCGTTATCGGGTGTAATGTCTATATTACGTGCCATCTTAACAAAGAATCAATGTATTATAAAAACCGCATCAAGTGATCCTTTTACAGCTAATGCATTAGCGTTAAGTTTTATCGATGTAGACCCTAATCATCCAATAACGCGCTCTTTATCTGTTGTATATTGGCAACATCAGGGTGATACATCACTCGCAAAAGAAATTATGCAACATGCGGATGTCATTGCTGCTTGGGGAGGGGAAGATGCGATTAATTGGGCAGTAAAGCATGCACCTCCCTATATTGACGTGATTAAATTTGTCTCTAAGAAGAGTTTCTGCATTATTGATGACCCTGCTGACTTGACGTCCGCAGCGACAGGGGCGGCTCATGATATTTGTTTTTACGATCAGCAAGCTTGTTTTTCCACCCAAAACATATACTACATGGGAAGTCATTATGAAGAATTTAAGCTGGCGTTGATAGAAAAACTGAATTTATATGCGCATATATTACCAAACGCCAAAAAAGATTTTGATGAAAAGGCCGCCTATTCCTTGGTTCAAAAGGAGAGCTTGTTTGCAGGATTAAAAGTAGAGGTTGATGTTCATCAGCGCTGGATGATTATTGAGTCAAATGCGGGTGTGGAACTTAATCAGCCCCTTGGCAGATGTGTATACCTTCATCATGTCAATAATATTGAGCAAATATTGCCTTATATTCAAAAAAATAGGACGCAAACCATCTCTATTTTCCCTTGGGAGTCGGCATTTAAGTATCGGGACGAATTAGCCTTAAAAGGTGCTGAACGGATTGTAGAAGCAGGAATGAATAATATATTTCGAGTGGGTGGGGCTCATGACGGAATGAGACCGTTACAACGATTAGTGACATATATTTCTCATGAAAGGCCATCTCACTATACTACTAAGGATGTTGCGGTTGAAATAGAACAGACTCGATTCTTGGAAGAAGATAAGTTCCTTGTATTTGTCCCTTGATAGGTAAACAGTATGGAAAATCAATCCAGATATAAAACCATCGACCATGTTATTGGCGTTGAAGGAAATAAAGAAATTCATGTCTGGGAAACACTGCCAGAAGAAAACAGCCCAAAGAGAAAGAATGCAATTATCATTGCCTCTGGCTTTGCCCGGAGGATGGATCATTTTGCTGGACTGGCGGAATATTTGTCGTGGAATGGATTTCATGTGATCCGCTATGATTCACTTCACCATGTTGGATTGAGTTCAGGGACAATTGATGAATTTACCATGTCTATAGGAAAACAGAGTCTGTTAGCCGTAGTTGATTGGTTAAATACACGAAAAATAAATAACTGCGGTATTTTGGCTTCAAGCTTATCTGCACGGATAGTTTATGCAAGCCTGTCTGAAATCAATGCGTCGTTTTTAATCACTGCGGTTGGTGTTGTTAACTTAAGATATACTCTCGAAAGAGCTTTAGGATTTGATTATCTCAGTTTACCTATTGATGAATTACCGAATAATCTGGATTTTGAAGGCCATAAATTGGGTGCTGAAGTCTTCGCGAGAGATTGCGTTGATTTTGGCTGGGAAGATTTAACTTCCACAATTAATAGCATGATGCATCTTGATATACCGTTTATTGCTTTTACTGCAAATAGCGACGATTGGGTAAAACAAGATGAAGTCATCAAATTGTTATCAAATATTCGTAGTAATCGATGCAAGATATATTCTTTGCTAGGAGGTTCACATGATTTGGGTGAGAACTTAGTGGTCCTGCGCAATTTTTATCAATCAGTTACGAAAGCGGCTATCGCGATGGATAATGGCAGTTTGGATATCGATATTGATATTACTGAGCCGTCATTTGAACATCTGACTATTGCGACAGTCAATGAACGCCGAATGAAAATTGAGATTGAAAATCAAACAATTTCGCCGTCTTAACTCTATCACTCGGATAGAAACATAAGGACTATTTATGAAATTCGGAAATTTTTTGCTTACATACCAACCACCTCAGCTTTCTCAAACCGAGGTAATGAAACGTTTGGTTAAATTAGGCTGCGTCTCTGAGGAGTGTGGTTTTGATACTGTCTGGTTATTGGAGCATCATTTCACAGAGTTTGGTTTGCTTGGTAACCCTTATGTCGCTGCGGCATATTTACTTGGTGCAACCAAAAAACTGAATGTAGGGACTGCTGCAATTGTTCTGCCCACCGCTCATCCAGTACGCCAACTTGAAGATGTGAATTTGCTGGATCAAATGTCAAAAGGACGATTTCGGCTTGGTATTTGTCGGGGGCTTTACAACAAAGACTTTCGCGTATTTGGCACCGATATGGATAACAGTCGCGCCTTGATGGAGTGCTGGTACGGGCTGATAAAGAATGGGATGACAGAGGGCTATGTCGAAGCTGCCAATGAGCATATTCGGTTCGATAAGGTAAAAGTGGGTCCGACGGCATATAGTCGAAGTGGGGCACCTGTTTATGTGGTTGCTGAATCAGCCTCGACCACTGAGTGGGCTGCTCAATTTGGTTTGCCGATGATCTTAAGCTGGATTATCAATACTAACGAAAAGAAAGCTCAAATTGAGCTCTATAACGAGGTGGCTCAAGAATATGGACACGATATTCATAATATCGACCATTGTTTATCATATATAACCTCTGTAGATCATGACGCAATTAAAGCGAAAGAAACTTGCCGGAATTTTCTGGGGCATTGGTATGATTCCTATGTCAATGCCACGACTATTTTTGATGATTCAGACAAAACGAAAGGTTATGATTTCAATAAAGGACAGTGGCGTGACTTTGTATTAAAAGGACATAAAGATACCAATCGCCGCATTGATTACAGTTACGAAATCAATCCCGTAGGAACGCCGCAGGAATGCATTAATATCATCCAAAAAGACATTGACGCCACAGGAATATCAAATATTTGTTGTGGGTTTGAAGCTAATGGAACAGTAGACGAAATTATTACTTCCATGAAGCTTTTCCAGTCTGATGTAATGCCATTTCTCAAAGAAAAACAACGTTCGCTATTATATTAGCTAAGGAAAATGAAATGAAATTTGGATTGTTCTTCCTTAACTTCATCAATTCAACAATTGTTCAAGAACAAAGTATAGCCCGCATGCAGGAAATAACGGAGTATGTTGATAAACTGAATTTTGAACAGATTTTGGTGTATGAAAATCATTTTTCAGGTAATGGCATTGTTGGTGCTCCTCTGACTGTTTCTGGTTTTTTGCTCGGTCTAACTGAAAAAATTAAAATTGGTTCATTGAACCATATCATGACAACTCATCATCCTGTCCGAATAGCGGAGGAAGCTTGCTTATTGGATCAGTTGAGCGAAGGGAGATTTATTCTAGGATTGAGTGATTGCGAAAAAAAAGAGGAAATGCATTTTTTTAATCGCCCTGATAAATACCAACAGCAACTATTTGAAGCGTGTTATGACATTATTAACGATGCTTTAACAACTGGTTATTGTAATCCAGATAACGATTTCTATAGTTTTCCCAAAATATCCGTAAACCCTCATGCTTACACGCAAGGCGGGCCTCGGAGATATGTAACGGCAACGAGTCATTATGTCGTTGAGTGGGCAGCCAAAAAAGGCATTCCTCTTATCTTTAAGTGGGATGATTCCAATGATGTCAGACATGAATATGCTGAAAGGTATAAAATTATTGCTGATAAACAGGGTATTGACCTATCAGCTATAGATCATCAGTTAATGATATTGGTTAACTTTAACGAAGATAGTCAGCAAGCTAAAGAAGAGACACGCGCATTTATAAGCGATTATGTTTCTGAAATGCATCCTGATGAAAATCTCGAAAATAAACTTGAGGACATAATCACAGAAAACGCTGTCGGAGATTATGAGGAATGTATCACGGCGGCCAAGTTGGCAATTGAAAAGTGTGGTGCAAAAGGTGTATTGCTATCCTTTGAACCGATGAATGATTTAATGCACCAGAAAAACGTCATCGATATTGTTAATGATAAGATTAAAAAGTATCACATGTAATAAGAGAGTATGGCAGCAACGCTGCCATAATTTCTAATATTATCTGTAGGGGTAAAACAGGCATGACTTCATATGTTGATCAACAAGAAATCATAGCAAGCTCAGAAATTGATGATGTGATTTTTTCGGGTGATTCATTAACTTGGTCTTACGATGAGCAGGAAAAAATCAGAAAAAAACTTGTGCTTGATGCATTTCGTCATCACTATAAACACTGTCAAGAATACCGTCACTACTGTCAGGCACATAAAGTAGATGACGGTATTACGGAAATTGATGACATACCTGTATTCCCAACATCAGTTTTTAAGTTTACTCGTTTATTAACGTCTAAAGAGAACGAGATTGAAAGTTGGTTTACCAGTAGTGGCACGAATGGTTTAAAAAGCCAGGTGGCGCGTGACAGACTAAGTATTGAGAGACTTTTAGGCTCTGTGAATTATGGCATGAAATATGTTGGTCATTGGTTTGATCATCAAATAGAGTTGGTCAACTTGGGGCCAGACAGATTTAATGCTCATAACATTTGGTTTAAATATGTTATGAGCTTGGTAGAATTATTATATCCTACAACATTCACCGTAACAGAAGAGCGAATAGATTTTGTTAAAACATTGAATAGTCTTGAACGAATAAAAAGTCAAGGCAAAGTTATTTGTCTTATTGGTTCGCCGTACTTTATCTATTTGCTCTGCGGTTATATGAAAGAGAAAAATATCTCATTTTCTGGAGATGAAAGCCTTTATATCATAACGGGGGGAGGTTGGAAAAGTTACGAAAAAGAATCCCTGAAACGCGACGATTTCAATCAGCTTCTATTCGATACCTTCAACCTCAGTAATATGAGTCAGATCCGCGATATATTTAATCAAGTTGAACTCAACACTTGTTTCTTTGAGGATGAGATGCAACGTAAACGTGTTCCGCCGTGGGTATATGCGCGAGCACTTGATCCTGAAACGTTGAAACCTGTACCTGATGGAATGCCGGGTTTGATGAGTTATATGGATGCGTCATCAACGAGTTACCCGGCATTTATTGTCACCGATGATATCGGGATAATCAGCAGAGAATATGGTCAATATCCTGGTGTGCTCGTTGAAATTTTACGTCGTGTTAATACGAGGACCCAGAAAGGATGTGCTTTAAGCTTAACTCAAGCATTTGACAATTGACATCTTTCCAATTACAGGAGTTATAATGACTACAAGGTTTGATATAGAACACGGAAGACGGGTTTACACAGAAAAGTTAGTATGTCGCTTGCAAATGTAAATTTGAATAATAAATCAGAGTTAATAAAATATGTTGAAAGTATGGGTTTTGAAAAATACTTTGACGAATATTGGCATAAGGATAATGTCCTCATAAATATAAAACAGGATGATACAAAGCGTACTATTTTGTTTTTACCAGCTCGAGGGTTCTCGTCCCTCCCTGCATCGGGGAATATATAAGCAAAAAGCCCAGATATTTAACCTGAGCTCTTTTTCAAATCTGGCGGTGAGGGAGGGATTGACTCGCTAGCGCTCGCCCTACGGGCCGCCTTTGGCGGTCCAAAACGGCGTTGCCGTTTTGTCAAACCCAGTTCGAGGGTTCTCGTCCCTCCCTGCATCGGGGGATATATAAGCAAAAAGCCCAGATATTTAACCTGAGCTTTTCTTCAAATTTGGCGGTGAGGGAGGGATTCGAACCCTCGATACGTTTTCACGTATACACACTTTCCAGGCGTGCTCCTTAAGCCTCTCGGACACCTCACCGTATTTTTTTGTCGCAGTCACTTTGTTTGACATCATCGCTGCAACGGGGCGCTACTATAGGGAAAAGCATTACAAGCGTCAACACTCTTCTAATACTTTTCTTTGGTTTTTTGATTGGTTAGCTAAATAATCATCAGTTAGGTGAATTGATGCCCATCTGACGTTGTTGAAGTAAACAGATGCAAGTTTTTTAATAAGAAAAAAATGAATTTGTTAACTACTTAACATTCTCAACATTTTCAAAAAGATGATTAACAAAGGGGCTTGCAACCTGATATCAATCAGATAACCCTGTACAAAAAAATAAAAGAGGATAAATAAGTCATGGATATTATCTTTTACCACCCTTTTTTTGATGCTGCTCAGTGGATTCAAGGTATGCAACAGCGACTGCCGAATATTAATATCCGTCAATGGAAACGAGGCGATAATGATCATGCAGATTATGCAATGGTTTGGGTGCCTCCCTATGAGATGTTGGCAAATCGCTCCGGATTGAAGGGGATTTTTACCCTGGGAGCAGGAGTAGAGGCCATTTTGAAACAGGAACAACAAAGACCAGGGATGTTGCCTGCCGGTGTACTATTAATGCGGCTCCAAGACGCAGGTATGGGATTACAAATGCGGGAGTATGCGGTAGCAACGGTTTTACATTACTTACGCCGCATGGATGAATATAAGCTGCAACAAGGGCAGAAAATGTGGAAACAACTCGAGTCACATGATCGCCGGGATTTTGTGATTGGTGTGTTGGGCGCAGGGGTTTTAGGGCGCAGTGTTGCTGAGACGCTGGTTGAGTTTGGTTTTACCGTACGCTGCTGGAGCCGTACGCCAAAGCAGATTAATAAGGTAGACAGTTTTTATGGTCAAGATCAGTTGGGCGATTTTCTCTCTGGCAGTAAAGTGCTGATTAATCTATTACCTGATACACCGCATACCCGTGGCATTCTGAATTTATCGCTGTTTAGTCAGTTAAAACCGAAGTCCTATCTGATTAATCTCGCACGAGGCTCCCATTTGATAGAACATGATCTATTGGTAGCGATTAATAAAGGCTATATCGCGGCGGCTTCATTGGACGTATTTACTGAGGAACCATTACCGAAAATGCACCCATTCTGGACACATCCCCGTATCACTGTTACTCCTCATATTGCTGCCATTACTATTCCCAATATCGCTATGGATAAAATCAGTGAAAATATTCAGCGGATTGAAAAGGGTGAATTACCAACGGGTGTTGTGGATATTAAATTGGGATATTAACAGCGTCTCTTTACAGTCAGGCCGGTTATTGGGGACAATAGCGGCAAAATAGCGATGTATTTGGAAAATGAGATGAATGAATTTTCAATAGTCTGCCGCATTTTAGGGACGTTGTTTAACCGCCAGCCACAAGATCCGGTTCTGCAACCCCTTCTGACAATGATTGCGGAAGGTAAACTGAAACAATCCTGGCCATTAGAGCAGGATATATTGCTGGATCGCCTGCAACAGAGTTGTGAACTGCCGGCAATGACAACGGATTATATCGCGTTGTTTGGTGGTGATGATACCCGTGTGCCAAGTCGTCGTTTTGACTATACCGGGGAGAGTGAAAACGATATTCGTCAGTTTCTGACCGAACGCGGTATGCCATTGTCAGATGGGCCGGTTGATCAGTTTGGTTCTCTGTTATTAGCGGCTTCATGGCTGGAAGATCAGGCGGCAGAAGATGAAGTTCAGGGGCAAATTGTGTTGTTTGATGAGCATCTTCTGCCGTGGTGTGGGCAATTGCTGGGAAAGGTGGAAGCCCACGCAACAACCGGTTTTTACCGGACATTGGCAATGATTACTCGTGAAGCGTTGCAGGCGTTACGGGAAGAGTTGGATTCTTAGTTTGAAATGGATGAAAAGGCAAATAATTGACGATTATTTGCCTTTTCTGCGATATCTCGATAAAAATTATTTATCGGTCAGCATGATAACAAATTTGCCAGGTTTGACTTCTAACCCTTTTGCCAATTTTTTGGCGGCGGCTTCAGCTTTACTGTGATCCGGTTTCAATACATACACGGGGTGAATATCAAAAAAAGCGCTGAGTGATTTATTCAGATAAGGAAGCAGTGCGTTAATCGACTTTTCCATTTTTTCCGGTGTGATTTGGTAATCAACGATTTCTAATTCTTTCAGAAAAATAGCGCCTTTTTCTGGATCAAACACCGGTTGCGCTTTTAGTGTCAGCTTCATATCCGCTTTAGCTGGGCCAAGCAGGGAGACAATATTGACCTTTGCCTGGCCGGTTAATGCTATTTTATCGGGTTCTGTCCGGCCAATTTGGCTGGACAATTCTGTCAGTTCTATATCCGCGTTGGCGATACCATGTAATTCAATCTGTTTCTGGTAATGGACATGTTTCGCCAGATAGCCGTTAATCAGCTCTTCGCTGATACTGAAATCTTTGAATTGATCGCAACCGCTGACCAACCCGGCCAGCAGCAATACTGCCCCCAAGAAAAATTTTTTCATATTGACTCCTTTATTTTGAAGGACAGATTTTACATCATTAATTGCCACTAAGCATGGCGGATTCAATTTTACGCTGGTTAAACTGGCGGTGCAGTGCATACAACGTGATAAAACCAATAATGCCTAACAGGATCCAGGGCAGTTGCGGCATGTTTAGCGTATGGCCGGTATCATATAACCAACCGCCGCCGGTATAACCCAAAGCGCCACCCAGAGCCAGGCCGAGGCGGCTAAAGCCCATATAACTGCCACGGGCGCGGGGATCGGCTAGTGAAGCGCTTAATGTCTCACGGGCAGGTTCTGCGGTGATGGTACCAAGATAGAACAAGCAAATAATACCAAACAGCGTATTGATTTCACCAATCAAACCTATTGGGAACATGCTCAGGCTCATCAGGAAAAGCCCTGCCATCAGGCGTTGTTCCAGCCGGAAACGTTTTTCGCTCCAGCGGGCAATGGGATAAAGTAAAGTCAACGAAAGTGCCGCTTCAATGGCGTACATCCACTTCACCGCCGCAGGCGTCCCGGCGATTTCATTGACGATAATTGGGAACATCAGCATTACCTGTACAGACAGCATAAAGTAGCCGGTCAGTGTCAACACATAAGTGAAGAAGCGGCGGTCTTTAATGACGCGTCCCATACCTTCCCAGATTGGCGTACGGGTAGTAGAAATCCGGTATGCGGGGAGTTGCCAGGCATTCCAGATGGCGGCCAAAACGAAAATAACAGCACCTGTCCAACAGACAAGATGGAAATCATATTGCAGCAGCCAGCTACCAATCAGCGCACCGACAACGGCCCCGGCGCTATCTTGCATTAGCAGCAAGGAATAAAAACGGCCACGCTCGTGAGGGCGGGTGAGTTTGATAACCAGAGCGGTCCGTGGTGGATCAAATAAAGTGCCGCCTAATGCAGATAATATGCAGGCAAGCCATAAGATCCACGGCTCAGTGGCTAATCCGATTAAAGCAAAGCCAAGGGCGCGCAACAGCATCCCGGTGACGATCATCGGTTTTGCGCCAAAGCGGTCGGCAATTGCGCCACCGAAAATGCCCAAACCTTGTTGGACAAACTGACGCAAACCAAGAGCAAAACCGACAACCAGCCCAGCCCAGCCTAGTTGTTCAACAAAATGTATTGATATTAAAGGAAAAACGACGAAGAAGCCCAGAACAACCAGTAAGTTATCGAATAACAGGAAGTACTTGCCCAGGCTACGTGCTTGCGAAACCAGTGACATTGCTCACCATTGGAATATTAAGAAGAGGAGAATAATATAATTCTTCTATATTCTGTACTTAATTTAATCTTTAGGGTAGTGATTTATGGATAATATTTTTTTATCGTAAGCGGGTGGTTGGCAGATGTATTTTACAGATAATAACTTAAATTTTTAATGGATAAATTAGGCATAGCTAGGGAGAAATCATGTTTGGTTATCGTTCCACTTTACCGAAGGTTCGTCTGATAACAGAACGAATGGTGGTGCGTTTGGTGTACGAGCGGGATGCATATCGTTTAGCTGAGTATTATTCAGAAAATCACGAATTTCTTAAACCTTGGGAGCCGACCCGGGATAACAGCCATTGTCAGCCTTCTGGTTGGACAAACCGATTGAATTTAATCACGGAAATGCAAAGACAGAGTGCAGCTTTTCATTTCTTGCTGCTTGATTCAAATGAAAATGAAGTAATTGGTGTGGCGAATTTCAGTAATATTTTGCGGGGTGCTTTTCATGCTTGTTATTTGGGATATTCTCTTGGTGAAAAATGGCAGGGAAAAGGGCTGATGTATGAGGCATTGCAACCCGCTATTCGCTATATGCAGCGTCAGCAGGGGATGCATCGGATTATGGCTAATTATATGCCTGATAATCATCGTAGTGGTAACTTGTTGGAACGATTGGGCTTTGAGCGTGAAGGATATGCAAAGCAATATCTGATGATAAATGGGATTTGGCAGGATCATGTATTAACCGCACTGACAGATGAAAAATGGAATGGAAAAAGTTGATTATCAGAGATTGTACTGCCAGATAAACCAGGAACTGTCTAACTTTTTGGGGCAGTTCATCTTGGGGCTTTTGCTCATTAATGAACAAATAGATGTAGAGAGAAGGAGGGAAATGTAACTTGAAAGATAGTGTTTCCTTATACCTTATTTTTGACCCTTTTTTTTCAGCTAATTTTAATATATTGTTTTTTAAAGAAATATTATTTCTCTTGTAAAAAAGGGTTTTGTTAATTTTTATCACTCTACTCTTTAAAAGTCAGCAGGTTAAGGTTAGTATCTAACAGTTCACTGCCGTACAGGCAGCTTAGAAACCAAACAACAGCAAGCCATCAGTAAGTTTACAAGTTCACTGCCGTACAGGCAGCTTAGAAATATCTGCTTCAGGTAGGCATCTAATCGTTTCCGTTCACTGCCGTACAGGCAGCTTAGAAAAGTAAACAACATGCTTTCAATACAAACAGGAAGTTCACTGCCGTACAGGCAGCTTAGAAAATCAATTGAAAACATTGATGATGAAAGAGTCATGTTCACTGCCGTACAGGCAGCTTAGAAATGTCAAACAGGGTTACGGTGAGCACGAAAAGAGTTCACTGCCGTACAGGCAGCTTAGAAATTCGGCAAGGGTGGGGCGAGTACATGCTTGCAGTTCACTGCCGTACAGGCAGCTTAGAAAAATTGGTGTGCAATATAAATACATAGTAATCAGTTCACTGCCGTACAGGCAGCTTAGAAAACCAGAAGAACTCCCGCCCGTATGCCGTGTTAGTTCACTGCCGTACAGGCAGCTTAGAAATTGATATTTGTCACCGCACCGCTGATCATTCGGTGTACTGCCGTACAGGCAGTTTAGAAATTAGAGATTAGAAAGATCGATTTATAATACCCTTTTGACGCAAGTGATATTCTCTGACAGACTGCAATACATAGGAGCTATCTGTATAGCGGACTTATCAACGGAGGCAATCATGGGTTATACCCGTTACGAAACTGATGTGGTCGCTTGGGCGAATGAGCAAGCAGCATTATTACGTGCAGGTAAATTCTCTGAGATCGATATAGCCAATATTGCTGAGGAGATTGAGGACGTGGGCAAGAGTGAAAAACGTGAACTGGCAAATCGTATGGCGGTTTTGCTGGCCCACCTTCTAAAATGGCAATTCCAGCCTGGGCGTCGTGGTCCAAGTTGGCAGCGAACTATCAAGGAACAGAGAAAAGCATTGGAATTGCATATAAAAGAGACATCTAGCCTGAAAAGTACAATGGCTGATGAAAACTGGTTGGCTAAAGTTTGGGCTGATGCCGTTTCTTCCGCTGCCGACGAAACAGGGCTGGATATGTTCCCGGATGAATGTATCTGGAATATAAATCAGATCTTTTCCCAAGAATTCTATCCTGATTAAGCTTTAGTGAACTGACTTATTTGACGCACTGACTTCGGTTGGTGCGTTTTTTTGTTGAGATAAATACAATGAATTTATTGAAATCGCTGGCTGCGGTCAGTTCTATGACCATGTTTTCCCGGGTTTTGGGCTTTATCCGTGATGCCATTATTGCCCGTATATTTGGGGCAGGGGCAACAACGGATGCCTTTTTTGTTGCATTTAAATTACCTAATCTGTTGCGCCGTATTTTTGCAGAGGGCGCATTTTCTCAGGCATTTGTACCGATTCTGGCTGAATATAAAAATCAGCAGGGAGATGAAGCGACCCGGACGTTTATTGCCTATGTTTCCGGTATGCTGACGTTAATTCTGGCGGTTGTTACGGTGCTGGGTATTTTAGCTGCACCGTGGGTGATTTATATTACTGCGCCGGGTTTTACCGATACTGCGGATAAATTTGCTCTGACGACAAATCTGTTAAGAATAACTTTTCCTTATATTTTTCTGATATCGCTGGCCTCGTTGGCAGGGGCGATATTAAATACCTGGAATCGGTTTTCTGTACCGGCTTTCGCCCCGACATTGCTTAATATCAGCATGATTGTATTTGCGCTGTTTGTCGCCCCTTATTGCAATCCACCGGTGATGGCGTTGGGTTGGGCGGTTGTTGCCGGTGGTATTTTGCAACTTGTCTATCAACTTCCCCACCTGAAAAAAATTGGTATGCTGGTATTACCACGCATTTCTTTCCGTGACAGTGGTGTATGGCGGGTTATCCGACAGATGGGACCGGCGATCCTTGGGGTTTCAGTCAGCCAGATTTCATTAATTATTAATACAATTTTCGCCTCATTTCTGATATCAGGTTCCGTGTCCTGGATGTATTATGCTGACCGTTTGATGGAATTACCTTCTGGTGTATTGGGCGTTGCCCTTGGAACCATTCTTTTGCCTTCGCTGGCGAAAAGTTTTTCCAGTGGCAATCATGAGGAATATACTAAACTGATGGATTGGGGGCTTCGGCTTTGTTTCCTATTAGCACTGCCTTGTGCTATCGCGTTGGGTATTCTGGCAGAACCTTTGACGGTTTCTCTTTTCCAGTATGGTAATTTCACTGCATTTGATGCGGCAATGACTCAGAAGGCATTAATTGCTTACTGTTTCGGCCTGATGGGGATAATTATTGTCAAAGTGCTGGCACCGGGTTTTTATTCCCGTAGAGATATCAAAACCCCAGTGAAAATTGCAATTATGACTTTAATTCTGACTCAGCTAATGAATCTGGCTTTTGTTGGTCCACTGAAACATGCCGGGTTGGCGCTTTCTATCGGTCTGGCAGCCTGTTTCAACGCCAGTATGCTTTATTGGCAATTACGGAAGAAAAATATTTTTAAACCGCTGGCAGGTTGGGGCATTTTCTTATTTAAACTGATTGTGGCAATTGCAGCAATGGTTGTCGTGTTAGCGGTGACTTTATGGTTGATGCCAGCATGGGAACAGGGAAATATGGCTATGCGTCTGTTGCGGTTAATGATGGTGGTTATCGCTGGGGCTGGCAGTTATTTCGCTGCATTGATGCTGATGGGGTTCCGGTTGAAAGATTTTGCCCACCGCGGTTTATCATAACTTTAGGTGTCCCGGCGGTTATTCTCGGATCAAGCCGCGTTGTTGATCTTTCGAAGACTGCTGGGATATCAATTTCCATAAAATTGTTGTAAACAACTAATTGATTTATGAGTATATTTTCATTATTGAAATATTCATAATTAAGTGATGTCTCAGAATTTTATAGTCACTTAACTTAATAATGTTTGAATGAAAAATTAATTGTGCGTGTCAGGTCGTATTTTTTCATGAAAATATAAGGGATTCTGCTATAAATCACAATTATCATATGGGCTATATTTGTTATGCTAACTCACTGATCCGAATGTGATTTGGAACAGCTATTAGATTAAGTTTGTCAGGTAAATAATAACAAGATGAACATTTAACTGAGTGGGGAAGAGTTCATGTGGTTTGAAAAATTAAGTCATATTCAATCAGGTAAAACTGATCATATCTTATTTTGTTTTCCTTATGCAGGTGGCTCGGCAGAAGTTTTTCGTAGCCTGAGTACCTGCCTGGAGAAAAATATCGCGGTATATGCATTACAATTGCCGGGTAGCGGCAGTCGTTTTGATGAAGCGTTAAATCGGGATATGGAAAATATTTTGCAGGCAGTACATGAAGAAATGAGACATCTGATTAACGGTAGCCGGTTTTCTTTATTTGGGCACAGCAACGGTGGTTTATTTGCTTATGAATTAGCTAACCGGTTAAACAATGAGAACCAATCTCCGGCAAACGTATTTATTTCCGCAGAAGCGGCTCCGCATATTACCAGTTTTAAACAAGATCCGTTTGATTTGTCTGATGCACAACTGGGTGAGCTATTGGTCAGATATGGTGGAACCCATGATGAGGCCCTCAATAATGAAGATTTCAAAGCGATATTCTTTCCTGTTATTCGTAATGATTTATCGCTTAATTACCATATGAAGCATTATTTGCGACAAGGGCAAAGTGTCTCTGAACTCGTTTTGATTCATGGGCGAGAGGATAAAACGATGTCAAAAGAGGATATGCTGGCGTGGGAAAACTACACTTGTGGTGGTATTGATATTCATTTCGTCGATGCTGATCACTTCTTTATCCAGCATATACCGAAAGTGGTTGCTAATATTATTCATACCAGAATTGCATTGAGTACCAGACAAAAGCGGATGATGACTATGTAGTATAAATATTAACCAGCGTGATAAGACAATGTATGCCTATATCACGCCAATTTTCCAGAGAAAACAGCGATTGTACGGTTACATCCGTTCTACCGTCTCAATGCCCAAGGTATTCAGACCTTGTTTCAGCGTCTTGGCGGTCAGCAAAGCCAGTTTCAGGCGGCTCTGGCGTAATTCTTCGCTTTCAGCATTCAGGATCTGACAGTGTTCATAGAAACTGGAGAACAAACCGGCTAAATCGTACAGATAAGCACACATAACATGTGGCGTACCTTCACGGGCGACGGTAGTGATAGTCTCTTCAAATTGTAACAAACGGGTCGCCAGAGCTTGTTCACGATCCTCATTTAGGATAACCGGTAAAGTCAGGCTACTTTCATCAATATCAGCACGTTTGAAGATCGAGGCCACGCGGGTATAGGCATATTGCATATAAGGTGCGGTGTTACCTTCAAAGGCGAGCATATTATCCCAATCGAAGATGTAATCTGTCGTACGGCTCTTGGAGAGATCGGCATATTTCACTGCGCCGATACCCACAGTTTCAACCACTTTTTTCAGTTCATCTTCTGGCATATCCGGGTTTTTCTCACGGATAAGTTTATCGGCACGTTCAATGGCTTCATCCAGCAGATCGGTCAACCTGACAGTACCGCCTGCACGGGTTTTGAACGGTTTGCCATCTTTACCCAGCATCATGCCGAACATATGGTGTTCCAGCGACATGGTTTCCGGTATATAGGCCGCCTTACGAACGATGGCCCATGCTTGCATCAAATGCTGATGTTGACGGGTATCGATGTAATAAAGAACCCGTTCAGCGTGCAGGGTTTCATAACGATATTTTGCACAGGCGATATCCGTTGTCGTGTAAAGATAGCCGCCATCCTTTTTCTGGATAATCACGCCCATCGGTTCACCTTCTTTGTTTTTAAACTCATCAAGGTAAACCACGGTTGCGCCATCACTTTCTACCGCCAGACCTTTCTGTTTCAGATCAGCAACAATACCGGGCAGCAGATCGTTGTACAGACTTTCCCCCATCACAGCATCTTGAGTCAAAGTGACATTCAAACGGTCATAGGTTTGCTGGTTCTGGGCCATAGTAATATCCACCAGCTTGCGCCACATAGTACGGCAATACTCATCGCCGCCTTGCAGCTTCACCACATAGCCACGGGCGCGGGCCGCAAACTCCTCATCTTCATCATAGTTCTTTTTTGCTTCACGATAGAACGCTTCCAGATCGGCCAGTGCCATATTGCCGGCATTTTCGTTCTGTATTTTCTCCAGATAGGCAATCAACATACCGAACTGGGTTCCCCAGTCACCAACGTGGTTAGCGCGGATAACCTTATGGCCGAGGAATTCAAGAGTACGCACCGCAGCATCACCAATAATGGTGGAACGCAGATGACCAACATGCATCTGTTTAGCGACATTGGGTGCGGAATAATCGACAACGATAGTTTGCGGTTCGACTGAGGTAACGCCCAATTTCTCATCTTTCAGTGCAGTTTCGATATTCGCTGCAATCCAGGTTTTATCAAGAAAAATATTAATAAAACCGGGGCCGGCGATTTCAACTTTACTGGCGATACCTTGCAGATCCAGCAGGCTAACAACTTTTTCTGCCAGTTGTCGGGGCGGCATACCCACTTTTTTCGCGGCGGCCATCACACCATTGGCCTGATAGTCACCAAATTGTGCTTTCGCGGATTGACGGACGTGAGCTTCGCTGTCGGCTGGAGCACCTGCTGCAATCAGCGCCTGGCTGACTTTTTCTGAAAGAATCGCCTGAATATTCACCTGGTTACCTTAAATTACGATTAGGAAAGAAAATAAGCATAATACCACACGAGTTCGGATAAAAAGACGAGAATATGGATAAAATTCGGATAAACAGACGAAAAATGTATAGCAAATATAATGATTAAATAAAGCCCTACTGTTGCTATTGTTCAGCTATAGGATGAGAAGACAAAGAACGTGTTTTCTTAAAAAATCGTTAATAATTTTAGCGAAAGAGCAGAAAAAATAAGAACTAGTTTGCAAGATAAAGGTCAAAGCATTGCTTGTGTGTGATGTGTTCCCCGTGTTTACGGGGATGAACCATATAATACGGATTTGGCTATTAAATAGGGAATATGTTCCTTGCATTGGCGGGGATCAAACGGTGATATTTGCTGTGATGAGCAGGAAACATGGTATGGATTATTCAGCTGTGTAGCTATGATTAGAGTTAGTCGAATCGTTAATAAATAATGGCAAAATGGGTTTTAAATTGTCATGTTTTGAAAAGAAATGTCAGCGTGAATGCAGTAATAACATGATGATGAGCTGCATTATAATCGTGGAGTATGAGTATGTTGTGATTAATCTATTTGTTTTTTGTCTGGTAGGAATGCAATTCAATGATGAATTGCATCGCCAGGTATATAAATCATAATTTCACGATTGGCAATGAGGTAATCACTTTATTTACTTGATGTGAGCATTCGTCAGTTTTAAATGAGAAAGCCTTATGGGATTTTCACTGCGTTATATTTGGGCCGTGTGTTGTATTCACGTTAAAAAAAGGAAATAAAACCAATGGATATATCTGATCCGCGTCTGTGTTTCGATTGTAAGAAGTATTTGAAAAACTGGGTAGAATTTCAGTTGGTGGATGAATAGGATAAGCCGCTGGCTAGTTCAGCCCAAGTCAGGCTATCTGTCGGTCATCTGCTTGATAGCCATTATGGATGCGCGTATTCTCAGTCAGTTATTACCGGCAATGATAATCAGCGATTGGTCAGCATTCCTGACACCGGTGAGTGAGTGATCGACACACCTGAGCCACAGATTTATTACCGTCCTGAAAATTGTGGTCAAAGTGAGAGTGAAAAGCCCTTTGTCCTGGGCCATCATTTATTTGAGGCTTGGTTCCATTCTGATTACGCCTTGCAAGGGCAGGTATTTTCGCTTATTAGCGATTTATGGGAAAACCACGGTAAGCAGGTTGAGAAACTGGATGAACCCGCAGGGCAATTACGGGAGCGGCTCACTCATTGGTTGAAAGTGCGTTTAGAAAACGGCGGTTTTAAATAACAAGAAATGCAGTTAAGTTTTCTTTATTTTTCAATAAGATAAATTTCTTGTTGTGAAATATTAAATTGAAAATGATATTTTGTCTTTATTATAGCTGCTTGTTTTTCAGGTAATTATGTTTCTTATAAACAGAAAATAAGATAATTGATTCTTTCATTAGCTAAAATCCTAAAAACAATATAACAAAAAAATATATATTATGTGTTTTTTTGCATTATTTCTGATGCGATTCATTTCTATTTTATTGTTATTTAATATTTTTTTATTTTAAGTTGATCTCATTGATTAAAATTGAGAATCTTTTGCAAATTATTTGTTGAAATTTTTAATAAAAAATAAATTAATATCGTTTATGATTTAATAAATCCAAAAGAATAGCTCACCAGCATTGACCTAAAAAGGAACTACTATGCTTTGGAAGAATACTTCTAACCAATTTGGTCATTTATCCGTCCTTTTACACTGGCTGGTTGCATTGACCGTATATGGCATGTTTGCACTGGGGTTGTGGATGGTGACATTAGGGTATTACGATACGTGGTATCACGGAGCACCTGAAATTCATAAAAGCATCGGAATCCTGCTGCTGATAGCGATGGTTGTGCGTATTATCTGGCGTTTTGCTTCTCCGCCACCAAAACCTTTAGCCAGTTATAGTCGCCTGACCAGAATCAGCTCTGTTTTAGTACATATTCTGTTGTATATTTTACTGTTTAGCATTCTGATTAGTGGTTATTTAATTTCGACGGCTGATGGGCAGCCGATTTCTGTCTTTGACTGGTTTACTGTGCCAGCCACATTAACCGGTCAGGGCAAACAGGCAGATACTGCGGGAATGATTCATCTTTACCTTGCCTGGACTGTGGTGATTTTATCGCTATTACATGCTGTTGCTGCGTTAAAACATCATTTTATTGACCGTGATGCAACCCTGAAACGTATGCTGGGTTTCCGTCCTGAATAATACAAAACGATTATGGAGAATAATATGTTGAAGAAGACGTTACTTGGCCTGACTGCGGGTGCATTGTTATTGAATGCAAGTTCTGCGTTAGCAGCCAATTATAAAATTGATATACCGGGTCAGCACGCCTTTATTGAATTCCGCATTCAACATTTGGGTTATAGCTGGTTATATGGCTCATTTAAAGATTTTGATGGTTCTTTCACATTTGATGAGAAAAATCCGGCTGCGGATAAAGTTGATGTGACGATTAAAATAGCCAGTTTGGATACTAACCACGCCGAACGTGATAAGCACCTGCGCAGTAAAGATTATTTTAATACGGAGAAATACCCTGAAGCAAAATTCACTTCAACCGAAGTGAAAAAAGATGGGAATAAATATGCTATTACAGGTGATCTGACTTTAAACGGTGTGACAAAACCAGTGGTATTGAATGCAGTACTGATGGGGGAAGGTAAAGATCCATGGGGTGGTTACCGCTCAGGTTTTGAAGCTTACGGTAAGATCAAATTGAAAGACTTTAATTTCAAAGCAGATTTGGGTCCTAAATCACAGGAAGCGGATTTACTGATTTCTGTCGAAGGCGTTCGGGAAAAGTAATACCTTGATTATTTAATGCAAACTGAATAAATAAAAACCTGGCTAATGCCAGGTTTCAGGGTTGATTAACCCATTATCCTTTTTATATTGCATTATTTTTATGGTTTGCAATTTACTATCATTTTGAAAATCACGTTTATCGATTTAAATCAGACTGTTATATAAAAGCTTTAATACCTCTGTTTTCGTGCTTTTAAATGGTTGTGGCAGGACAGGTAAATGTAAAAGAAGCGAAGGATAACATCGTTGATAAAATACATTAAACATGATAGGGGATAAGCCGTTTTATTAACGATGTTGTTCTTACTATGTGAATCCACCATCCCATATGCTGAACTTACAGTGTGTAAAGATAAGGTAAGATATCTTGTAAATCCGACACATCAATACCCTGACTTGGAAGATAGATTGCCTTCAATAAATACCAGTATTGAAAAAACTATCTGTGATTTTATTCAGAAGTATAGTCCTGTTGCTAATGTGTAGTTGAGATAAAGATGGCCCCTGACCTGAATGATTCAAATACATATATATCCTCAAAGCACAGCCCCTGATTTCAATTGTTACAAACCGGGAGTATTATCTGAGGCTTGAAACAGCGGAGGCTCCTCGGCGTTCAGGTCTGGAGGAGATACCCATTTATTACATGTTAATCCGGGATGATATGACACCTTTTTCTTCTGTTGTTGAATTACAGAACATTGTTGAATTACAGAATATCGCTGAATTACAGGATTTAGTTGCTGATCTGGCAATGTTTACACATAAACTAGCCCAATTCGGGCAGCGGCTTAACTTGGATTTTGATAAATATCAGGCCGATCATATCTCTTTACGTTGTAATGATATGGCCGTAGCGGAACGCTGGCGTAAAGGTTTTTTGCAGTGTGGAAGTCTGATGTCGGAAAGTATTATTAATGGGCGTCCAATCTGTTTATTTGATTTGGCACAGCCAATGACAGTGCTTAACTGGCGAATTGATTGTGTTGAATTGCCATACCCCGGCAAGAAAGCCTATGCACATCAGGGATGGGAGCATGTGGAGCTGGTGCTGCCCCTGGCACCGGAAATGTTGTCGGCAAAAGCATGGGCATTATTACCGCAGCCTTTGCCAGCCGGTTTTTCTGTTAAAGAGAGTCAGCCCAAAGGGGAGCGGGAGCGGCTGCCTAATCCTACCTTAGCAATCACTGATGGTGAGATCACCGTCAAATTTCACCCGTTTACATTGCGTGACATCGTTAAAAGTGAGCACTAGTCAGCAAAATTAACTTTTTCATCCCTGTGATCCAGATAAAAATTCTGACCTTGTGATTTCCTACAAATCATTGGGAATAATTAAATGTCATAGTTAGTGAATTGAGTTACTGAATCGTTTAGGTTCATTAATTGCTTGTTATTGACTGGGTGTTCAAGGAACTTCTGATGACAAAGTTAGAAATTTGTTGTTTTAGCGTAGGTTGCGCATTAATCGCACAACAGGCTGGGGCTGACCGGATAGAGTTGTGTGCCAGTCCGACGGAAGGGGGATTAACACCGAGTTTTGGTACATTGAAGCAGGCTATTGAGCAATTAACTATTCCTGTACATCCAATTGTACGTCCAAGAGGCGGTGATTTTTGCTACAGCCATTCAGATTTTGAGGTGATGAAAAATGATGTCGCCCAGATCCGTGATATGGGATTTATGGGCGTCGTTTTTGGTGTGTTAGATGAAGAAGGACATATTAATTTGCCGCGGATGCAACAATTGATGGCGTTGTCCGGCGATATGGCTGTCACTTTTCACCGTGCGTTTGATATGTGTTTTAATCCCAATGTAGCACTGGATCAGCTAACTCAGCTTGGTGTTAAACGAATATTGACTTCCGGCCAGCAACAGAATGCTGAATTGGGATTACCTTTATTGAAAGAACTTCATCAGGCCAGTCAGGGGCCAATTATTATGGCGGGCGCGGGTGTTCGTCTGAGTAATATCCATAAATTTATGGATATAGGGCTAACGGAAGTTCACAGCTCTGCCAGCCGGGTGATGCCTTCCACCATGACCTACCGCAAAGCCGGGGTGACAATGAGTTCTGACAGTGAAGTAGATGAATTCTCACATTACTGCGTTGATGGTAGTGTGGTAGAGGTCATGAAAGGGATGCTGAGTCTGACTTTGTTTGAATAAATCTTGCTGTTAAGCAAATGTTGAACTGGCCCTGTTGGGCCAGCTCTCAAACTCAGGGTTTACGGGCAATCAGTACCGCACGCAGCGGAGCTGGATAACCCTCAATGGTTTTACCGTTATCCTCAGGATCGAGAAAATCAGATAACGATTCCGTTTTCATCCAGTCTGTACGGTGCTGTTCTTCCGTAGTGGTTATTGCCTGATCAACAATCCTTACATCAACAAAACCGCATTTTTCCAACCAGACTTTTAGCATTTTCGCTGATGGGATGAAGTAAACATTACGCATCTGGGCATAGCGTTCGCCAGGAATTAGACAGGTGTGTTTATCACCTTCAACAACCAAACTTTCCAGCACCAATTCGCCATCGGACACCAGTTGGTTTTTTAATTGCCAAAGATGGTCGAGTGGGGAACGGCGGTGATAGAGGACGCCCATTGAAAAAACGGTATCAAAAGCGGCCAGTGCCGGTAATTGTTCGATTCCCAGAGGTAAAAAATGAGCACGTTGATCGCTGCCAAGCAACTTTCTGACCGCTTCAAACTGGCAGAGAAAAAGTTGAGTCGGATCGATACCAACCGCAAGTTCAGCCCCTTCACCGACCATTCGCCACAGGTGATAGCCGCTGCCACAGCCAACATCAAGAATTGTCCGGCCCGTTAAGGGAGAAATATGGGGCAGTACCCGATCCCATTTCCAATCTGAACGCCATTCAGTGTCGATATTCACACCATAAAGAGAGAATGGTCCTTTGCGCCACGGCATAAATATTCTCAATATATTGGTAATACAGACTTTTTCACCGGCGGATAGCGGTGGCTCCCGTTCTGCGATCACACCATTTTTCAGATCTAATTTGGTCGGTGAAATTTCGGGTAGGTTTTCCAGGGTTTTGACCCACGATTTAAAACTGCCATGCAGGGCTGCTTTTTGCCATTCATCCAGTTGTGCCGGAAGACCATGAAGCCAGTGTTGGAGGTTGTTCTTGGCGATAAGCTGATAAAAGTTACCGAAATCGATCATTTATCGACTCCTTTTATCGCCAGTAATGAGCCAAAATTGAAACACTGAAACCAGACTTCAACATGTTTAAAGCCAGACTGATGAAGGCGGGATTTATGTGTTTCGACAGAATCAGTCAGCATCACATTTTCAAGCATACTGCGTTTCTGGCTGATCTCTAGCTCGCTGTAGCCGTTAGCACGCTTAAAATCGTGGTGCATATTGAACAGTAATTCACCAATTTGTTGATCTGCAAAGCTGAATTTCTCTGATAAAACTAACACACCGCCCGGACGTAATCCCTGATAAATCCGGTTAAGCAAACCTTGCCGATCTTGCGGGTCGAGAAATTGTAAGGTGAAATTCAGTACAACCATTGAGGCATTCTGAATATCAATATCGAGAATATTGGCTTCAATAACGTCAACGGGTGTGTGCGCCCGGAAAGCATCAATATGGCGACGGCAGCGTTCTACCATAGCCGGAGAATTATCAACTGCGATGATCTTACAATTTTCCGCTGTAATATTACGGCGCATTGCCAGGGTTGATGCGCCAAGGGAACAACCCAGGTCATAAATCTGACTGTTTGATGTCACGAAACGACTGGCCAGCATACCAATCATGGAAACGATATTTGCATAACCTGGCACAGAGCGTTGGATCATATCAGGGAAAACTTCTGCAACCCGTTCATCGAAACGCCAGTCACCCAGATTGGCAATGGGGGCGGCAAACAGGCTATCCCTTTGATTGTGAGGATCTTGATTTGACATAACAGCATTGATTATTAGAAAAAATAGAAGGCGGCATTCTAACAGATGTAAAGCTTGACCTTGAACCAATTTTCTCTGATTTAAAAATGGTGAGTAATGGAAATATTTGAGGAATACGAGTATCGCACAAAAAATCATGTCATGGTGTTATTATCCTTTGATTTCATTGGTGAGTAGTGTAGAGGATTTTCTGGTTCTATATAAAATAAAAAAGTGAAGATGCATTGAAAAGCACCTTTAAATGACCTATTGTTTGCTTCTTATAGATATAAAGAGTGAGGTGGTGTATGGCATATCAGATCTTAACAAATGTAGCGGCAAGTATTACCGATTTGAAACGTAACCCAATGGGGACATATTTGCAGGGGGAAGGTGAAGCTGTTGCAATCCTGAATCGGAATGAACCTGCGTTTTATTGTGTGCCGCCTGAATTATTTTCTTACTATCAGGAACTGGCTGAGGATGCCGTACTAAACAAAATTGTGGATGACCGCTTAAAAGATGCTGAATTTGTCAGTGTGAATCTAGATGATCTATAGTCTGCAATTTGAAAAGCGGGCCTTAAAAGAGTGGAAGAAGCTAGGTCATCCCGTCAAGGAGCAGCTAAAGAAAAAACTGGTTGAACGCTTAGAAAACCCTCATGTGCCGTCAGCAAGATTAAGTGGACGCGCTAACCGATATAAAATTAAATTGCGGTCTTCTGGCTACCGTTTGGTTTATGAAGTGAATGACAATAAGATTATCTTGCTGGTAATTGCTATTGGTAAACGAGCCGGAGATGTGGTTTATACCCTTGCCAATGAACGGTAAAAGACACAACATGTGCCCGCGTTGCATATCAACGCCGGGAAGTCTTCCTCATATGGAACCCGCTACGGTTAGAATAATAGGCAGCAGAACTTGCTGCCTGTTTATTTCAGTGGCGGCAATATCAGACATAAAGAGAAAATATCTGTTCCCAAGGTAGGTAGTAAATATTGGCAGTCACCATCAATACCATGGAGAGATAGGTTGCTACCATGCCGGAACGCCGCCAGCGGAACTCTCGGTGGTGCAGACCATAATAATGTAACAATCTGCCGGTGAGCAGGATCAAACCACAGACATGTATCATCCAGACATTTGAGCCATTCATTTCCATCATCACCAGTAATAACATGGCGATAGGAATATATTCCACGGCATTGCCATGAACCCGAATAGCAGTTTGTAATTCGTAGAAACCGCCATCTCCATATGAAACACGATATTGTGTTCTTAATTTAACCACATCAAAAGACAGCTTAATCAATAATAGTGCGCCCAACACAACATAAAGCGAGCTAACCATTTTTAACTCCATTGCCTAACCGAAATTGGCCAATTAAGTAATGATAAACCTCAAAAATAAAACTGTCGCTATAAATAAACAGCAATTGAAAATAAATTGTCTGATTAAAGGCAATAGTATAATCAAGAGGATTGCCTGCTCTTATCTCTGAACAGAATTTCTATTATAATGATGGCCTTTTTTGACAGTTCTGAACTTTTTCATGTTAAAAAAAATTCAAAAACGATGCCAAAATTTCCGCAGCAAAAGCACAACAGCCGAGTAAAAGGATATTGTATGCGTACTGATTATTGTGGGCAGTTGAATCTGACCCATGCAGGCCAGAAAGTGACTCTTTGTGGTTGGGTAAACCGCCGCCGTGATCTGGGTGGCCTGATTTTTATTGATATGCGTGATCGTGAAGGTATTGTTCAGGTGTTTTTCGACCCGGATCAGCAAGCCGCGTTTTCTCTGGCTTCTGAGCTGCGTAATGAATTCTGTATTCAAATCACCGGTACTGTACGCGCGCGTCCTGACAGTCAAATCAATAAAGATATGGCTACCGGTGAAATCGAGGTTTTTGCGGAAAGCCTGAATATTATCAATCGTTCCGAACCTCTGCCTTTGGATAGCAACCAGACGAACAGTGAAGAGCAGCGGCTGAAATATCGCTATCTTGATCTACGCCGTCCTGAAATGGCAAATCGCCTGAAAACACGCGCCAAGATTACCAGCTTTGTCCGCCGTTTTATGGATAGTCAGGATTTCCTGGATATTGAAACGCCGATGCTGACTAAAGCGACACCAGAAGGCGCTCGTGATTATTTAGTACCGAGCCGTGTTCATAAAGGCAAATTTTATGCGTTGCCTCAGTCCCCGCAGTTATTTAAGCAATTGCTGATGATGTCTGGCTTTGATCGTTATTATCAGATTGTCAAATGCTTCCGTGATGAAGATTTGCGTGCAGACCGCCAGCCGGAATTTACTCAGATCGACGTGGAAACTTCCTTTATGACTGCTGAGCAGGTAAGGGGGATGATGGAACAAATGATCCGCGAATTGTGGCTTGAAATTAAAGGTGTTGATCTCGGGCATTTCCCGGTCATGACTTTTGCTGAGGCCATGCGCCGTTTCGGTTCTGATAAACCCGATTTGCGTAACCCACTGGAATTGGTCGATGTTGCTGACCTGGTCAAAAATGTGGAGTTCAGCGTTTTTGCTGAACCAGCGAATGACAGTAAAGGCCGCGTAGCTGTTATCCGCGTTCCGGCTGGAGCTGAACTGAGCCGTAAACAAATTGATGAATATGGCAAATTTGTTGGCATTTACGGCGCTAAAGGGTTGGCGTGGATGAAAGTCAATGATCGTGGCGCAGGTCTGGAAGGGGTACAAAGCCCGGTGGCGAAGTTCCTGAATGCCGAAGTGATTGAAGGTCTGCTTTCCCGTACCGATGCGCAGGATGGTGATATTCTGTTCTTCGGTGCCGGCAGTACAAAGGTGGTCACTGATGCCTTGGGAGCACTGCGCCTAAAATTGGGCCGCGATTTGAATTTAACGCAACTGGATAGCTGGCAACCGCTGTGGGTTATCGATTTCCCAATGTTCGAAGATGATGACCAAGGCGGCCTGAGTGCAATGCACCATCCGTTTACTTCACCGCGTGATATGTCAGCGGAAGCGTTGGTGCAAAACCCGCTTTCAGCCATTGCCAATGCTTACGATATGGTGATTAATGGTTATGAAGTGGGTGGTGGTTCAGTGCGTATTCACCGTAACGACATGCAACAAGCGGTGTTCCGTATTCTGGGGATTAATGAGCAGGAACAGCAGGAAAAATTTGGTTTCTTACTGGATGCGCTAAAGTTTGGGACTCCACCCCATGCAGGCCTGGCATTCGGTCTTGACCGTCTGGTGATGTTGCTGACCGGGACTGACAATATCCGTGATGTTATCGCGTTCCCTAAAACCACCGCTGCCGCTTGTCTGATGACTGAGGCACCAAGTTATACAAATCTGGCCGCGCTTGAAGATCTGTCAATCTCGGTTGTGGCCCGGAAAGAGAGTGAATAATGGCTTATAAGCGCCCTGAATCTGTTCTGGTTGTTATTTATGCATTTTCCAGCGGACGGGTGCTGATGCTACAGCGGCGGGACGATCCTGATTTCTGGCAATCTGTGACAGGTAGCCTTGACGGGGATGAAACGCCGCGTGAGACAGCATTGCGTGAAGTGCAAGAAGAAGTCGGTATTGATATCATCGGTGAAAATCTTGAATTGATAGATTGCCGGCGCGCGCTTTATTATGAAATTTTTACCCACTTGCGCCATCGATATGCACCGGGAGTCACCCGTAATAAAGAGAACTGGTTCTGTCTGGCATTGCCTGAGGAGCGAGAATTCTTGTTGACTGAACACCAGGCTTACCGGTGGCTGGAGGCGGATAAAGCGGCAAAGCTCACCAAGTCATGGAGCAATCGGCAGGCAATTGAAGAGTTTGTGATTAATTAAGCTTATTAGATGTTTTATCGGAGAATCTTATGGCAGGTCATAGTAAATGGGCCAATACCAAGCACCGCAAAGCTGCACAGGATGCGAAACGCGGTAAAGTTTTCACCAAAATTATTCGGGAACTGGTAACGGCAGCCCGTCTGGGTGGTGGTGATCCGGCAGCTAACCCACGTCTGCGGGCGGCGGTTGATAAAGCTCTGTCCAACAACATGACCCGTGATACCTTGAACCGGGCTATCGCCCGTGGTGTCGGCAACGATGACGCTGACAACATGGAAACCATCATTTATGAAGGTTATGGTCCGGGTGGGACCGCAGTGATGGTTGAGTGTCTGAGTGATAACCGTAACCGTACGGTTTCTGATGTTCGCCATGCTTTTACTAAAACCGGCGGTAATCTGGGAACGGATGGTTCTGTTGCTTATCTGTTCACCAAAAAAGGCGTGATCTCTTATGCGCCGGGATTGGATGAAGACGCGGTGATGGAAGCGGCGCTGGAAGCAGGGGCCGATGATGTGGAAACCTATGATGATGGCGTTATTGATGTTTACACCACACCAGAAACGTTTGGTGAGGTGAAAGACGCGTTGGATGCAGCCGGTTTTGTGGCCGAATCAGCAGAAGTTTCGATGATCCCTTCCACTAAAGCTGAATTGGATGCGGAAACGGCACCTAAGTTACTGCGCCTGATCGACATGTTGGAAGATTCAGACGACGTACAAGAGGTTTACCATAACGGTGAAATCTCTGATGAAGTTGCTGCTCTACTGTAATTTCAATCGGGTTGTACAGCGTAGAGAAAGTGCACTGGGGGCTCAGGGCACTTTCTCTAACGTTTTTATCCCTCCCTTATTTGAAGATGATCGTAAAGGCGAATAAACAGATATGGCGATTATCTTAGGTATCGACCCCGGTTCCCGTGTCACCGGTTATGGTGTGATCCGCCAGCAGGGGCGCCATTTGATCTACCTTGGCAGCGGTTGTATCCGGACAAAAGTTGATGATTTGCCTAACCGGTTACAGCGCATTTATGCTGGTATCCTTGAAATTATTACGCAATTCCAACCGGATGCCTTTGCTATTGAGCAGGTATTTATGGCGAAAAACCCAGATTCAGCGCTGAAATTAGGGCAAGCGCGTGGCGTGGCTATTTTGGCTGCGGTAAATCAATCTGTACCGGTTTTTGAATATGCCGCCCGGCAGGTTAAACAGACTGTTGTCGGCACCGGGGCGGCTGAAAAAAGTCAGGTTCAGCATATGGTGCGTTCTATGCTGAAATTGTCTGCCAATCCGCAATCTGATGCGGCCGATGCGTTGGCAATTGCGATAACCCATTGCCACTTTAATCAGAATCTTTTGCGTGTCGGTGATCCCAGATTAATACTGGCGCGTGGACGTTTAAAATAACGGCTGGATATGCATCCAGCTTTTTTTATGTTATAAGCATTAGCAGAATAATCAGTTTTATTGGTAGGGGGTAAACAAGTGATAGGGCGTCTCAGAGGAATTGTGCTGGAAAAACAACCACCCTTGGTTTTGCTGGAAACGAATGGCGTGGGTTATGAAGTTCATATGCCAATGACCTGTTTTTATGAATTGCCTGATACCGGGCAGGAAACTGTTCTGTTTACTCACTTCGTGGTGCGTGAAGATGCGCAATTACTTTATGGTTTTAATGATAAGCAGGAGCGGGCGCTGTTTCGTGAACTGATTAAAGTGAATGGCGTCGGCCCTAAACTGGCGCTGGCTATTCTTTCGGGTATGTCTGCGCAACAATTTGTTTCTGCGATTGAGAAAGAGGCGATTGCTTCTCTGGTTAAATTGCCCGGTGTGGGTAAAAAAACCGCTGAACGGCTGGTGGTTGAAATGAAAGATCGCTTTAAAGGGCTTAATGGCGATCTGTTCAATCAGAGCAGTGATATTAATCTGCCGGCAACCACCAAACAGACAACTTCTGATGCGGATATCGAAGCGGAAGCCGCTGCTGCGTTAGTCTCTCTGGGCTATAAGCCGCAGGAGGCCAGCCGAATGATCAGTAAAGTCGCTAAACCGGGAGCTGACTGTGAAACACTTATCCGCGAAGCACTTCGCGCCGCTCTTTAATCACAGGGGTATACCATGATTGAAGCTGACCGGCTGGTTTCTGCGGAAGTTTTGCAAGACGATGAAGTTATTGACCGTGCAATCAGGCCCAAACTGCTGTCTGAATATGTCGGGCAGCCGCAAGTCTGTGAGCAGATGGAGATTTTTATTCAGGCTGCCAGACAGCGTGGTGATGCCCTTGACCATCTGCTGATTTTTGGCCCGCCCGGGTTGGGGAAAACTACGTTGGCGAATATTGTCGCTAATGAAATGGGAGTCAATCTTCGCACAACGTCTGGCCCGGTTCTGGAAAAGGCGGGGGATTTAGCAGCAATGCTGACAAACCTTGAACCGCACGATGTCTTGTTTATCGACGAAATTCACCGTTTATCGCCGGTGGTGGAGGAGATTCTCTATCCGGCAATGGAAGACTATCAGCTGGATATTATGATTGGCGAGGGGCCGGCAGCTCGTTCGATCAAAATTGATTTGCCGCCTTTTACCCTGATTGGTGCTACCACGCGTGCAGGCTCCCTGACTTCCCCACTGCGTGATCGTTTCGGTATTGTGCAGCGCCTTGAATTTTATAACGTAGATGATTTGCAAAGTATCGTTTCTCGCAGTGCCCGTTATATGGGGGTGGATATTACTGATGATGGTGCGCGGCAGATTGCCATGCGTTCCCGTGGAACGCCGCGTATTACCAACCGTTTATTGCGTCGGGTGCGTGATTTTGCTCAGGTGAAAGGGAATGGTGGGATTGATAGTGAAATTGCGACCAAGGCGCTGGATATGCTGAGTGTAGATTCTGCCGGTTTTGATTATCTGGATCGTAAACTATTGATTGCCATCATTGATAAATTTATGGGCGGGCCTGTGGGGGTGGATAACCTTGCCGCTGCTATTGGTGAGGAGAGGGAAACGATTGAGGATGTGTTGGAACCGTTCCTGATCCAGCAAGGTTTTATTCAACGGACTTCTCGTGGACGAATCGCCACCGATCATGCTTATCGCCATTTTGGCATGGTCAGAGATTAGGCGTAATCAGTTGGCAATCTGAGCTAATCGGGATGGGACTCCTTCAAGGGAACCCTATCCCGCGCTCTCTTCTGGGTAAATGAGTGTAGCAACTCAGTGAATCAACTTCTGGCCTTACTGAGCAGGCTGATAATAAATAGCACCGCAGCGCACAGAACAACAGAAGGCCCGGCTGGCGTGTCGTAAAAGGCGGAAAAAGCTAATCCGCCGGTGACCGCGAGCATACCAACCACAATAGCCATAGCGGCCATTTGTTCTGGTGTGCGGGCAAAATGGCGAGCGATGGCAGCGGGAATAATCAGCAGAGAAGTGATAATCAGAGCGCCGACAAACTTCATTGCCAGGCCAATGGTCAAGGCTGTGACCAGCATTAACAGCACTCTCAACCGCTGTGTTTTAATGCCATCCACAAAAGCCATTTCCTGGCTAACGGTCATAGAAAGCAGGGCGTTCCATTGCCAGAACAGCAGTGTGGTGACAATAGCGACACCGATTGCAATCAGCCAGATATCTTCATAAGTGACTGACAGTAAGTCACCAAACAGATAAGCCATTAAATCAACCCGCACATTGGACATTAAACTGACAACCACCAAGCCTAATGATAATGCGCTGTGAGCCATAATCCCCAATAAAGTATCAATGGCCAGTTGCGGGCGTTTCTCCAGCCAGACCAGCATGATTGCCAATATCAAAGTGACCGCGATAACCGCGTAAAACGGGCTAATATTTAGCAATAATCCGAAAGCAACGCCCAATAATGACGCATGAGCCAGAGTATCGCCAAAATAGGACATTTTGCGCCAGACAACAAATGATCCTAATGGCCCGGCCGCAATCGCCAACAATATGCCGGCTAACCAACCGGGGAGTAATAATTCAATCATCAATGGCATTCTCTGTTATTTTTCAAGATAATTTTCCCTTTCAGATCATGGTGGTGATTATGTTGATGCCGATATACTGCCAATTGCTCGGCACCATGATGACCAAACATGGCGATAAATTCAGGGTGAGTTGAAACAACTTCCGGTGTACCGGAACAGCAAATATGTTGGTTAAGGCATAAAACTTCGTCTGTTTTCGCCATCACCAGATGCAAATCATGGGATACCATCAGTACCGCACAATGTAATTCGGTTCTGATTTGATTGATTAAATCATAGAGTGCTAACTGACCATTAACATCAACGCCTTGTGTCGGTTCATCAAGCACCAGTAATTGGGGTTGATTTAATAGCGCTCTGGCTAATAAAACCCGTTGGTTTTCTCCGCCGGATAATTTTTGCATCGGTTGCTGTAATAGATGAGCCGCGTTAACTCGCTCAAGCGCCGGCAATATATCGGCGGATTTCACGCTGGGTTTCAGCATCATAAAGCGTTTAACTGTCAGTGGCAGGGTAGGATCAAGATGCAACTTCTGTGGAACATAGCCGATTCTCAGTCCATCGGTATGCTCAATCGTGCCGGATGACGGTTCAATAAGCCCCAAAACAACCCGGACTAATGTTGATTTACCGGCACCATTGGGACCCAGCAGCGTCAGGATATTTCCTTGTTGCAAGCCAAGAGAAATATTGTTTAATACCTGACGGCTGCCAAAGGTGATTGCAACATTTTTTAAAGTGATGAGTGTTGACATGCTAAATATATCTTGCGTGAACATTGAGATGTTATAATATAACAATTCTTGCTTCTGTCCACGAGATATTTACATTATGTTGCACAAATCATATAAACTAGCGCACAAATTTTTCTGCAAAGCCGCAATTGCCACTGCTTTAATGTTAGGAACGATACAATCGGCTAATGCTGATGTTGTGACATCAATTCGTCCGCTGGGTTTTATTGCTGCGGCAATAACTGATGGCGTTACTGATACACAGGTATTGTTGCCTGATGGCGCTTCACCGCATGATTATGCATTGAAACCGTCTGATCTTAAGAAGATTAATCAGGCAGATTTAGTCGTGTGGGTTGGCCCTGATATGGAAATTTTTTTGTCTAAACCGTTAACCAAAGTGCCACAAGATAAACAGCTAGTATTAGCCCAATTGCCGGAGATTAAACCGTTATTGTTAAAGAATGATGAAGATTTACAGGAATCGAATCCTCATAGCCATCAAGAGGACCATGAACATCATTCTCATGGTGAATATAATATGCACATTTGGTTGTCGCCAGAAATAGCGAAACAGGCGGCTCAGGGCATCCATGACCAATTATTAGCGCGTTATCCGCAGAAAAAAGCAGCGCTGGACGTAAACCTACGTAAATTCAACGTTCATCTTGCGCAAACTGACAAAAATATTGCTAATATTCTTAAGCTGGTGCGCGGTAAGGGGTATTTTGTTTTTCACGATGCTTATGGCTATTTCGAACAGCATTATGGTTTGACGCCGTTAGGGCATTTTACGATTAACCCTGAAATACAGCCCGGTGCACAAAAATTACATCATATACGAACACAATTGGTTGAGCAGAAGGCAACCTGCATTTTTGCTGAACCGCAATTCAGGCCGACCGTTATTAATGCGGTAGCGAAGAATACGGGAGTGCGTATGGGCACTTTAGACCCGTTAGGAGGCCGCATCGTATTGGATAAGGACAGCTATATGAAATTTATAACTCAGTTGTCGGAACAATACGCGAGTTGCCTGAATTAAAGTAATAAGGAATTCGATTAGTGCAGCAGATAGTTAAAACTATCGTTCTGGTGTATAGGGAGTTACCGCGACCGCATAAGATTATGCTGGGTTCGCTGACTTTGGCGACATTGGTTGTCACGATGTGGCAGCCGATTGCTTATCATCATGAACAGGAAGAAATAAGCACCGGCAGTATTGCTATCAATGTTCCGGCAAATACTGATGAGATTATTGCGGATAGCAGTGAGCAATTGCCGGATGAGGGCATTCCCGATGAAGAGACGAATTCGGAAACGACGGCTCAAACTCCGCATGAATATATTGTCTCTGACGGTGATACCCTCAGTAGCATTTTGACGCAATTTGGTATTGATGCTTCTGACGTGGCGTTACTGGCGAGTCAGCACAAAGTGTTACGGGGGCTGAACATTGGTCAGCCATTATCATGGACGGTAAATGAAGCGGGTGACTTGCAAAGTCTGACTTGGGGTGTTTCTCGTCGTGAAAGCCGTATTTATACCCGTGAAGGTGATGTCTTTAAAGAAACGAAATCATTTCAGAAAGGTGAGTGGAAAAACAGCGCAATCATCGGTGTGGTTGATAGTAACTTTACCAGCAGTGCTTTAAATGCGGGTTTAACCAGCAGTGAAGCACGTGAAGTCACCAAGGCACTGCAATGGCAAATTGATTTGCGTAGATTACATAAAGGTGATCGCTTCTCTGTATTACTTTCCCGTGAAATGTTGGATGGTCGCAGTGAACAGAGCCAATTACTGGGGGTTCGCCTGAACAGTGGCGGTAAAGATTATTATGCTATCCGTGCGGAAGATGGACGTTTTTATGATCGTGAAGGCTCCGGTCTTGAGCGCGGTTTTTTGCGTTTTCCAACAACCAAACAATTCCGGGTATCTTCTCACTTTAATCCCCGGCGTGTGAACCCGGTAACCGGGCGTGTCGCACCGCACAAAGGGGTGGATTTTGCCATGCCGGTGGGAACTCCTGTTTTGGCAGTAGGTGATGGTGAGGTTATTGTCTCCAAATATAATGGGGCGGCGGGGAACTTTATCGCTGTTCGTCATGGCCGCCAATATACCACCCGTTATATGCACCTGAGAAAATTGTTGGTGAAACCGGGGCAGAAGGTAAAACGTGGTGATCGTATCGCGTTGTCCGGCAGTACCGGTCGTTCTACGGGGCCTCATTTGCACTATGAATTCTGGATTAATCAGCAGGCGGTAAACCCATTAACGGCGAAATTACCGCGTTCTGGTGGTTTGAGTGGTAAAGATCGCACAGAATTCTTGGCAACGGTAAAAGAGGTAACCCCTCAACTTTTGCTGGATTAGCTTAATTGAACATTAATGACAGACTTTAAAGTGGATGATTGATATCATCCGCTGTCATTTTGTCTATGCCAGAAAAAGATGGGTTGATATCCACTGATATAAATCTCTGTACTAAAATGGCAGATCATCGTTTTGTTCTAAAGAGTTAGCTCATGCATAAAGAGACAGATACAGACAGTAAAGTGGGTTATGTGCCGACATTTCATAAATCCTACCTGCATCCTCGCTACTGGGGATTATGGCTGGGAGTAGGTGTATTGGCTGGGCTGACTTACTTCCCGGTTAAAATGCGTGATCCTTTATTGGCTAAAATAGGGTGGTTGGCTGGCAGGCTTGCGAAAGGGGCGCGCCGCAGAGCGAGGATCAATCTGTGCTACTGTATGCCGGAACTGACAGAGCAGCAGCGTGAGGCATTGATTGATGAGATGTTTTCTACTGCGCCTCAACCTTTTGTTATGCTGGCTGAGATTTGTTTACGTGGTACAAAATCAGCGTTAAGCCGGACACATTGGCATGGTGAAGAGATTACCCGCCAACTGAAAGCCCAGGGGAAAAACATTATTTTCATGGTTCCTCATGGCTGGGCTGTGGATATTCCGGCGATATTACTGACAGCTACTGGACAGAAAGCAGCGGCGATGTTTCATCATCAGAAGAACCCTGTAGCAGATTATCTGTGGAATAAAGTCCGGGGTCGCTTTGGTGGTCGTTTACATTCCCGTGATGCCGGGATTAAACCTTTTATTGCTACGGTTCGCCAGGGTTACTGGGGATATTACCTTCCTGATCAAGATCATGGTGAGGAACACAGTGAATTTGTTGATTTCTTCGCAACATATAAGGCGACATTACCGGCCATTGGGAGGCTGATGAAGATTTGCCGTGCGGCGATTGTGCCGCTGTTTCCGGTTTATAATTACCGTACTCATCGGCTTGATATTTATATTCGCCCGCCAATGGATGATATTGAGGGCAAAGATGATACTTTTATTGCCCGCCGGATGAATGAAGAGTTGGAACAATTGGTACGGCCAAATCCTGAGCAATACACCTGGATCCTTAAATTACTTAAAACCCGGAAAAAAGGGGATATTGAGCCGTATAATAGGGAAGATCTGTGATTTTCATATATATGAAGTAATGATCACAGTTTGAACTTAACCCCTAATATTGGACATCATATCCAATGATTAGGGGTTGTTATGATGAAACATTTTACTTGCGCTTGCTGTTGGTTACTTGATTAAGCATTAATAAAGCCAATGCTTTTTCTCATTTTCACTGATGGATTTATAATGGACAGGTTTTAAACTGTTATTAAAATCCATTTTTTAATCTCTGGTTTTAACTTGTATAATAAAGTTTTAACCGTTGTTTTCACTGCTTTTAATCCTTGTTTTTTATTAAGTTTAATCATCATATTATATTGTGTTTTACATTTAATCAACGTTAATCATATTCGCTTTTATCTTTTTATCTTTTTATCTTTTTATCTTTTTATCTTTACTGGTTCTTTTTTCGCTGATTTATTTTAAGTTTTTTGTTAATGGTTAATGTCATTTAAAAAACTGCACTTATAGTTAAATCCGTCTTTTATATAAAAGCTTTAATCCATCTGTTTTCGTGCTTTTAAATGGTTATAACAGGGAAGGTAAATGTTAAATAAACGAAGGATAACATCGTTGATAAATACATTAAACATAATATGGAATAAGCCGTTTTAGTTACTCTGTACCTTTTCAAAATCTGGTATTAATGGATACTTGTTTTTTATCCTCAGTTAACGGATCACCGAAAAAAAACCGCTTACCGATCGACATCTATTTAAATGGCGTTTAAATAAATGGTTTTTAATATTGTTAAATACGATTATTATTTTCTTATTATACGGTTAACTCTGTTAAATATTTTAATATAATCTCATATTTTTTTATTTGGCTGATCTTGTTAATCAAGTTAAAACCTGTTTTTTATGATTAAAACAGAATGACGGATAAAAAACAGCATTTTGTCAACAATCTGAGACGGTAAAAACTTTTTTACCGTCGGTTGTGTTGGATAAGTAAAGCGCGCCAGTCTTCCCGATTTAACCTGTGTCCCCCCGAAAGCCCGACGCTAAAATGTAATGAGTTTTTATTCTACTTCAAGAATACGGCAGGTGTTAGTACTGCCAATGGTTCCCATCTGGTCGCCCTGAGTCACCAGAACAAGGTCGCCGGAAATCAGATAACCTTTATCTCGTAGGCGGTTAACGGCTTCACTGGCTGCGGTGATGCCGTCAGTATGACTGCTGCAATAAACCGGTGTAACGCCACGGTAAAGGGCTGTTTGGTTCAGGGTTTTCTCATGGCGGGACATAGAGAAAATGGGCAGACCCGAACTGATGCGGGACATTATTCGTGTCGTGCGGCCTGATTCGGTCATGGCGATAATCGCTTTAACACCGTTTAGATGGTTTGCCGCGTACATGGTGGACATGGCAATCGCCTCTTCGGTACTGTCGAAAGTCGTGTCTAGCCGATGTTTGGATACACTGAGCCCGGGCATTTTTTCCGCTCCCAGACAGACCCGTGCCATCGCGGCAACGGTTTCGGCAGGGTATTGGCCCGCTGCGGTTTCAGCGGAGAGCATCACCGCGTCAGTGCCGTCAAGAACCGCATTTGCCACATCCATAACTTCTGCCCGGGTCGGCATTGGGTTGGTGATCATGGATTCCATCATTTGTGTCGCGGTAATCACTACACGATTGAGCTGGCGGGCGCGGCGGATCAGTTTTTTCTGCACACCAACCAGTTCCGGATCACCGATTTCTACGCCGAGGTCACCACGGGCAACCATCACGACATCGGCAGCCAGAATGATTTCATCAATGATTTCATCACTACTAACGGCTTCTGCACGTTCAACTTTTGCCACGATCTGGGTTTCGCAACCGGCATCCCGCGCCAGACGGCGGGCGTAATTGAGATCTTCACCGGTGCGGGGAAAAGAGACAGCCAGGTAATCAACACCGATTCTGGCGGCGGTGATAATGTCTTCTTTATCTTTTTCAGTCAGGGCATCAGCGGATAAACCCCCGCCCAGTTTGTTGATACCCTTATTGTTGGATAGCGGGCCACCCACTGTCACTTTTGTGAATACTTTCATTCCCTGAACTTCTAATACTTTCAGTTGAACACGGCCATCATCCAGCAGCAGAATATTACCCGGGACAACATCAGCAGGTAAGCCTTTGTAATCAATACCGACTTTCTCCTTATCGCCTTCGCCTTTACCAAGGTTGGCATCAAGCAGAAATTTATCTCCGATATTCAGGAAAATTTTGCCCTCTTTAAATGTTGATACGCGGATTTTAGGTCCCTGAAGATCGCCAAGGATAGCGACATGGCACCCCAGGCGGGCGGCGATCTCGCGGACTTTATTGGCACGCTGGATGTGATCTGCTGCGGTGCCGTGGGAAAAGTTGAGGCGGACTACGTTTGCACCCGCAGTAATAATCTTTTCAAGGTTATTATCGCGGTCGGTAGCCGGACCAAGTGTAGTAACAATCTTAGTTCTTCTGAGCCGTCTAGACATGCATTACTCCGTTGACCTGTTAGTATGCCCACCGCAAAGTCGCAAGCGACTATCGTAGGGCTTGTTGTAACCTGTATCAGCTTATACTGATACTGTTCGCTATATAGTGCTTGTGCAAACAGTTGTCTCTGTAGGGGAACTACAGGGGGAACGTTTTACACAATCACTATGCCCTGGCGAATCAGCTAACCCTTTTATGACGGATATTTATTGCCGCGTTTCTATCCTATCATGATTTGTTCCCGGTTTATCAATAATCTAATAGTCTTAGCGGGTTTTGGTGTTGAACGATAAAGTTGGATGAGTCAGCAGGGCAACGACTTATTTACCGCGCTCAATGAGCAATAAATCGGCTACTGGCTACGCAATCGAATGAGAGTCAACCCAACAGCGATAGGGCTTTCAGATTGGCGGAAAGTCAATTTTATCAAAACGTGAATTTCGCAGCGCCTCTTTAACTCTTTTCAAGTTATCTCTGAACTTTGCGCCACGTCGCAGGGTAAATCCGGTAGCCAGAACATCTATGACGGTTAATTGAGCAATTCTTGATACCATTGGCATGTAAATATCCGTATCTTCCGGTACATCCATAAGTATCGCCAGGGTTGCTTCGCGGGCGAGAGGGGAATCGTGAGAGGTTATGGCGATGACTGCCGCATCATTTTCACGCGCAAGCTGCGCCGCCTCAACCAGACTTTTGGTTCTGCCGGTATGGGATATCAGTACGACTACATCACCTTCGGCACTGTTAATACAGCTCATTCGTTGCATTACGATATCGTCAAAATAGATAACCGGAATGTTGAACCGGAAGAATTTATTCATCGCGTCATGAGCAACGGCGGCAGAAGCCCCTAAACCAAAAAATGAAATTTTCCGCGCCTGAGTCAGTAAATCGACAGCCCGGTTAACGGCTGCGATATCCAAATTGTTTTTTACCGTGTCCAGCGTCGCCATGACCGATTCAAAGATCTTATTGGTATAAGCACTGACTGTATCGCTCTCTTCAACATTACGGTTTACATAAGGCGTGCCATTGGCAAGGCTTTGGGCCAGATGGAGTTTGAAGTCAGGAAAACCTTTGGTATCCAGACGACGGCAAAAACGGTTAACCGTGGGTTCACTGACTTCCGCCATTTTTGCCAGCGTTGCGATACTGGAATGAATGGCCGTTTGTGGTGCCGCCAGGATTATCTGCGCCACTTTTTTTTCTGACTTACTCAAGTATTCAATACTGTTTTGAACTCGTTCCAGTGTATTCATAAAACGCAGTGACCTGTGGTTTTAGCGATTTCATTCAGAGGCGAAATCTATGTAAGTTTTATGAAAATATACTACTAGTAATAAATTGAAGCTGGCAGCGGGAAGTCACAATAATCCAATATTTTTCATAAAAGTATGACAAGTGTCTAACTTTCATATTGGTAATTATATTTCATGGAAGTTGGAGAGTTACATAAAACTATCACTATTTTAGCCGCAGTGGTATATGCCGCTGATATGAAGGCGGGGGTTATTTGTTATAGCTGTTTACGCGATATAGCCAAAAGGGTACATTACCGGTTAAGGCTGTAACAAAATTACAATATTCCGCAATGAGGAGATACATATGGCGGTTACTTCTACGGCTCAGGCTTGTGATTTAGTTATTTTTGGCGCTAAAGGGGATTTGGCTCGCCGGAAATTATTACCTTCCCTTTATCAGCTTGAAAAAGCGGGGTATATCCACCCGGAAACCCGGATTATCGGTGTTGGCCGGGCGGATTGGGATAAAAAAGCGTATACCCAGGTTGTTGAAGAAGCTCTGAATACATTTTTGCCGGAAAAACCAGATCCAGAATTATGGAAGGCATTGAGCGCGCGTCTGAATTTCTGCAATCTGGATGTTAACCAACAGGAAGATTTCACCCGACTGAAAAAAATTCTTAAGCAAGATAACCGGCCTGCAATCCACTATTTTGCCATGCCACCGAGTACTTTTGGTGCTGTTTGCCACGGATTGGGGCTGGCGGGGCTGAATAAAGCGCCAAACCGGGTTGTCATGGAAAAGCCTTTAGGTACCGATCTTGAATCATCCAGGGCCATCAATGATGAAGTTGCCAAGTATTTTAATGAGTGTCAGGTCTATCGTATTGACCATTATCTGGGTAAAGAAACCGTATTGAATTTGCTGGCGCTGCGTTTTGCCAATTCATTGTTTGTGAATAATTGGGATAACCGGACGATTGATCATGTGCAAATTACGGTAGCAGAAGAAGTCGGTATTGAAGGCCGTTGGGGGTATTTTGACCAAGCCGGGCAGATGCGCGATATGATTCAGAATCATCTGTTGCAAATCCTGACGATGATTGCCATGTCTCCTCCGGCAGATCTGACAACGGACCATATCCGTGATGAAAAAGTGAAAGTATTGCGTTCTTTGCGCCGTATTGATCACACCAACGTGCGGGAGAAAACGGTACGTGGTCAATATACTGCTGGTTTTGTTCAGGGGAATAAGGTGCCGGGTTATCTGGAGGAAGAGGGAGCGAACCAATCCAGCAGGACGGAAACTTTTGTCTCTATCCGGGTCGATATTGATGATTGGCGCTGGGCTGGGGTGCCTTTCTATCTGAGAACCGGCAAACGTTTGCCAACCAAATGTTCTGAAGTGGTGGTTTATTTCAAAAAACCAGCGTTGAACCTGTTTTCTGAATCCTATCAGCAACTGCCGCAGAACAAACTGACGATTCGCCTGCAACCGGATGAAGGTATTGATATTGAAGTGCTGAACAAAGCGCCGGGGCTTGAGCATAAACATCGTTTGCAAACAACCAAGCTGGATCTGAGTTTTTCTGAAACGTTCAACCATATTCCGCTGGCGGATGCTTATGAGAGATTATTGCTGGAAGCAATGCGCGGTATTCAGGCGCTGTTTGTGCGTCGTGATGAGGTAGAAGAAGCCTGGAAGTGGGTTGATTCCATTATGAATGCATGGGCTGCGGATAATGATGCGCCTAAGCCTTATCAGGCGGGAACATGGGGGCCAGTTGCTTCTGTTGCCATGATCACCCGTGATGGCCGCTCGTGGAATGAGTTTGAATAACGGGTAATGAGTGTGGGATTGTAAGAGTCCTTAATATTGAGGCCCAAGCTGCGTTGTGAACGGCTTGGGTTGGTGTCATTAAGATATCGGATATCTCAATTTTTTCGCTTATTTGTGTCTTTAGTCAAGAAAAGAATAAAATTGAGCAATTGCTTTCTATTTTTCTATATGGTAGAAGTAATAGGCTAACTTACACTATAACTATGAGGATTCTTAGTATATCGCGCGGAATATCAGTTGCGATGAAAGAATGAAATATCATGAACAGCGCCAAAAGCGTCCGGTTTCAAAGATCCACTCACATGCTTTTCCTTTCTGCCATTTTATCCAGTGAGCACTACTGGTGCGGTGCATTATAGCGTCTTACTCCTGTTAACCGGTTTTCAGCCGGTATTTCTATTTCGTCAAAACGTCAGGTTATTTATTTCTCATCTTATTTGCAGATGAGTTCAGCGTTTTTATGGCTTGCGTCTTGACGTGCGTATTTGCGTGTTCAGGAGAAAGAAAATGATTTACTGGTTATTCCTTGCAATGGCAATCGTCACCGAAGTTATCGGTACTTTGTCGATGAAACATGCCAGCGTTTCAGGTGGGATGGGGGGCATGGCAGTGATGTATGTCATGATCGCTATATCTTATATTTTGCTGGCAATGGCCGTGAAGAAAGTTGCGCTGGGTGTTGCGTATGCGTTGTGGGAAGGGATTGGTATCCTGTTTATTACTGTTTTTAGTGTGATGTGGTTTGATGAATCACTGTCGTTGATGAAAGTAGGCGGTCTGGCTCTGCTGGTGACAGGGATTATGCTGATTAAATCCGGGACTAAAAAAGCGGCAGTTAAGAAATCGGCTGAGGTTGTGAAACAGATGGCAGATAAAGCTGTCATCAATGCCGCTGTAACTAAAAACAGTAAAATTAAGGAGGCATAACATGTTGCAACAATTTGAATGGTGGCATGCTGTGTTCCTGTTTCTTGCTGTGGTGTTGGAAATTTTAGCGAATATTTTATTGAAACTGTCTGAGGGTTTCAGACGTCATTGGATGGGTATTTTTTCACTGGTTGCGGTTCTTGGGGCGTTCAGTGCGCTTGCCCAGGCAGTGAAGGGAATCGAGCTTTCTATCGCTTATGCTCTGTGGGGTGCTTTCGGCATTATTGCAACGATTGCTGCTGGTTGGGTTATGTTTAATCAACGTCTGAATTGTAAGGGGTGGGGCGGTATTGTTTTGTTGTTGCTCGGGATGGTGATGATTAAGATGGCATAGCCGTAAGCGTGGATTAGATTTTAAGTGGTTAATGATAATAAAATGATAGCTTCAGGTAACATTTGATTCTTGCGGGTTAACTGAAGCTTTTTAGTATCTTGGTAACTCTTTCAAAGTGCAAGATATAGGAGGAAAATTCAATGGATATTCTTAAGAGCTTTTATGTGATCAACCTATAAAAGCAGCGATAGAAAATATCCCGGCTTGAATGTTAAATGCTTGCGATAATTTTTATCTCGACTTTGTATTTTGGATTCATTAGCTTAGCTGCAACTGTGCAGCGTACAGGCGCACTTCCTGCCACAACCCATGCATCCCAGGCGGCGTTCATGCCGGCAAATTCGTCTCCATCAGCCAGAAAAATAGTGGCATCGATAATTTTGCTTTTATCAGAACCGAGGCGTTGTAGCATGATATCAATCGCGGCCAGTGTATCTGCCGTCTGCTCAGTGATGTCACCATCCAGATTCTCCGGTACGCTGGTGTAATAAATTGCCTTATTGTAAACCACAGCTTCGGACCAGCGATCCTGTGGATCAATACGCTCAATTGTCATGGATACTCCTTAAGTTAACTGCCATGTGCCTGATTTTGGGTGGTGATCAGAACACAGTATTGGCATAATCTCCATCCATTCTATTGAAAGAGACAGTTTGTGTCAGACGATTTTGCGAAAAACGGTTCCCTTGCCAAAGCAATAAAAGGTTTCAAACCCCGCGATGCTCAAAGAGAAATGGCAACTGCTATTGAGTGTGCGATTAAAAACCATCAACAATTGGTTGTAGAAGCAGGCACAGGAACAGGTAAGACATTTGCTTATCTGGCGCCTGCATTGCGTTCTGGGCAAAAAGTGATTATTTCTACAGGTTCTAAAGCATTGCAGGATCAGCTTTATAATCGTGATTTGCCGACTGTTGCTGAGGCAATTAATTTCACTGGCAAACTGGCACTGTTAAAAGGGCGTTCAAATTATCTTTGCCTGGAACGGCTGGAACAGCAGTCGTTTGGTGGAGGACAGCTGGAGGCAGACATTCTGTCAGATATCGTCCGGTTGAGAAGCTGGTCTTCACAAACTGAGGAGGGTGATATCAGCACCTGTCATCAGATAGCGGAAGACAGCCAGGTCTGGCCGTTGGTCACCAGTACTAATGACAATTGTCTTGGCAGTGATTGTCCGCGCTATCAGGAGTGCTTTGTTTTGAAAGCGCGTCGCCGGGCAATGGAGGCGGATGTTATTGTCGTCAACCATCATCTGTTTATGGCGGATATGGTGGTGAAAGAGACCGGATTCGGTGAACTTATTCCACAAACGGAAGTGAAGATATTTGATGAGGCGCATCAGATCCCCGATATCGCCAGTCAGTATTTTGGTCAGCAGTTAAGTAGCCGCCAACTGATGGATCTCTCCAGAGACATTATTATGGCGTACCGCACGGAAGTACGGGATCAAGCTCAATTACAGAAGAGTGCGGATCGTCTGAGTCAAAGTACACAGGATTTCCGGTTGGCATTGGGGGAGAATGGTTATCGGGGGAATTTGCGGGAGCTGTTGCAACATTCGCAGGTGCAACGGGCGCTGGTATTGCTTGATGACGCACTTGAGCTCTGTTATGACGTGATGAAACTGTCGCTGGGGCGTTCAGTTATGCTGGATGCGGCCTTTGAACGGGCGACAATTTACCGTAACCGTCTTAAGCGCCTGAAAGATGTGACTATCCCCGGTTACAGTTATTGGTTTGAAAGTTATGGTCGCCATTTTCTGCTGGCGTTAACACCTCTGTCTGTCTCTGACAAATTCAGCGAAATTATTAATGAGCAATCAGGTTGCTGGGTTTTCACGTCAGCGACATTATCCGTCAACGAACAGCTTTCACATTTCACCGAACGGCTTGGGCTAAAAGAAGCGAAAACTTTACTGTTGCCAAGTCCATTTGATTATCAAAGTCAGACGCTGCTTTGTGTTCCTCGTCATCTGCCGTCACCGAATCAGCTTGGTGGTGCAAAATGGCTGGCGAGAATGCTTAAGCCGCTGATTGAAACTAATAAGGGTCGCTGTTTCTTTTTATGTACGTCACACCAGATGATGCGCAGTTTGGCAGAAGAGTTTAGGGCCAGCATGACGTTACCGGTTTTGGTTCAGGGTGAAACCAGTAAAGGTCAGTTACTTTCTCAATTTGTTTCTGCCGGGAACGCGTTATTAGTGGCAACCAGCAGTTTTTGGGAAGGTGTGGATGTGCGGGGGGATGCGCTTTCCTGTGTCATTATCGATAAGCTGCCTTTTACCGCGCCGGATGATCCGCTGTTAAAAGCCCGTATTGAAGATTGTCAGCTTAAAGGCGGTGATGCATTTAATGAAGTTCAGTTGCCGGATGCGGTTATTAGCCTGAAACAGGGGGTCGGGCGGCTTATTCGTGATGTTGATGATTATGGTGTGGTCGTGATTTGTGATAACCGCTTGGTGATGCGTCCTTATGGAGAAGTGTTTCTTAACAGTTTGCCGCCTTCACCACGAACCCGCGATTTAACAAAAGCTGTCGCTTTTCTGCAAGCTCGGCAATCTTTGAAGAGTTCTGGTAGGAAAGATTAATAATATCTGCTGATTGAGAGAACAATGATGAAACTATATAGCAGAAGAAACAAATTGAACCAAAGGGAAGGGGATCGGAGAGTGCAGGTAAGAGAATCGACATCAGTGGTGTAACTGTGTCTAACACTATGTAAAACAAATATTTTTAGAGGATGTTATCCATAACTCGGTTAATTCCCATTATTGTTTTGAACGCCATTTTATGTCATGCTTTGTGTTATACTTCAACTGATTTAATGGTGGAGCTACTTTTTGAGAGTATTTAAAAACGCATGGTTCGAGCGTTTTGCTCGAAAACAGCACATTCCAGACGAGGTTTTACTTGATGCTATTGAAAGAGCTAACAAAGGTCAGATTGATGCTGACTTAGGCGGAGGTGTAATTTGCTAAAAGTGATAGATCTAACATTGAATACGATGCAGAGATGCAGTTTAAGAAGATGGCATCCCACTTTCTAGGGTTATCTGATGAACAATTAACTAGGCTAATTGAAAAAAGTCATTTTTCGGAGGTGATTGAGTATGGTCAAAAAATATCGTAGTGATGCGTTTGCTGCAATTCACGAAACGATGGAGGCACTGAGCGAAATAGGGGTTGTCAATAAGCAAACCATGCGTGAGTTTGATTCCGCTTGTTTGACCCCCATAGAGTCACTATCTCCAGAGGAAATACGCTCTCTTCGTGAGCGGGAGCATTTGTCACAGCCTGTTTTTGCTCGATATTTAAATGTGAGTAAAAATCTTATATCAGACTGGGAGCGTGGAGCAAAAAAACCCGGAGGTCCAGCGCTAAGGTTGCTTACGATAGTTAAGAAGAATGGTATTCAGGCCATTGCGTGACATAATTAAGTATGTTCCATATTGAGACAGTAGAATCCCGTTAGGAAGCGATGGAGCACAGGCAAATTTACTTCTCTTCTATCTGATAACTCATAAAGACAAAGCTACCCTGTGTGTACATGTGGCAAGGAGTAATAGCCTTCTTATGGTTGCCAACTGGGTAAAACAAGCCAGGCTATGATAATATTGCGCCTTATTTCGAATCCTATTTCTTGCCGAGGTTAAGGCATGTCCACACGAATTCTAGCTATTGATACTGCAACGGAAGCCTGCTCAGTTGCTCTTTGGAATGATGGTGCTGTTTTGGCACAGTTTGAAATTTCTCCACGGGAACACACGCAACGTATTTTACCTATGGTTCAGTCTGTGCTGGCAGAAGCGGAGGTCAGTTTACAACAACTCAATGCCTTGGCTTTTGGCCGTGGACCAGGCAGTTTTACTGGTGTACGTATTGGTGTTGGTATTGCTCAGGGGTTGGCTCTGGGTGCTGAACTGCCGGTGATTGGGGTTTCAACGCTTAATATGATGGCTCAAGGTGTTTTTCGCCTGACAGGAGCAACTCAAGTATTAACCGCTATTGATGCCCGGATGGGAGAAATTTACTGGGGGCAATATGTCCGCGATCAGGAAGGTAAATGGCAGGGAAGTGAAACAGAAGCTGTATTGAGACCGGAACAGGCAAAGGCGATCATGGATTCATTTCATGGGGAGTGGGTCATTGCCGGAACCGGCTGGCAAACTTATCCTCAGTTGATGGAAAGCCACTTAACGTTGACTGACAGTGATATTACATTACCTCATGCTGAAGATATGTTACCTCTGGCTGTACAGATGTGGCAGAACGGTGAGGTGACAGCCGTAGAACATGCTGAACCAGTCTATTTGCGGAATGAAGTTACTTGGAAAAAATTACCGGGTCGTTAAGCATTAGTTGATGCAACTTGTAGTAAAAGAAAGCATCAAATAAACATAATTATTGGGCCAATTTTTAGGAGAAGGTGGTTATGTTAAGAGTAATAAACTGCCGGGCTGGTTTTAAAGCGGTAATCTTGTTAAGTGCTGTCATGCTTACAGGTTGTATCACTATTCCTGATTCGGTAAAGGGAACGTCACCAATGCCAGTTCAAGATCTGCTTTCTGTTAAGAATACGCCTGAGCTGTTCATCGGCCAGGAAGGGCGATTTGGCGGCAAAGTGCTTGATGTGGTGAATGAGAATCACTGTACTCGCCTGGAAATATCGTCATTACCATTAGCATCCGATGCCAGTCCTGGATTGCATGAGCCTTCCATCGGCCGTATTTATGCTTATGTTAATAATTTCCTTGATCCCAATGACTTTAAAGGAAATTACGTTACTGTCGTTGGCCCGATCATGGGGGTGGCGAAGGGTAAAATTGGCAAAGCGGATTACGACTATGTTGTGATTAATGTCACAGGTTATCAGCGTTGGCGGATTGCTCAGAGGGTATTAATGCCTTCTGGTCCAGGGCCGTGGAACTATTATGGTTATCCCTATTATTCTGGTTGGGGATGGGATGGGTATTATTCCGGTCTAGCGCCTGTTGAGACTATTTTGATTGAGTAAGGTTATTTCAATACTAAGAGCGGTTGTTAATGTGTAATTTGTGACGCTGTAACTTCATTTCTTATCGGAGCCGCCATATTTATGTGGCGGTGATTCAAGTCGCTATTTCTTTTTCTTTGGTTCTATCGTTAATTTCATTGCAATCCTTGCGCCTAAACCCGCAGTAACTTCCTCGGCCAGAATTTTCAGTCATTCATCAGGAATATCATCCAATTCTAGTAAGACAAAACCAAATTTGTCATATAATCTGCGGCTTGGTATAAAATCACGGAAAGTGGTGAGGCGTTGTTCCTCAATTGCTGATTCAATTTCATACAGGGGCAGAGTTTTATCACAAAGTGCTTTTGGCAGTAATTCATCTGGAAAAAGAGAAGCAGCTTGTAGTTCTATGTTGCTAATGACCGTACTATCTTCATGGTTTGCCATTCTGACCATCATGTTTTTTATAGTTATATTTTATTATCCTTAGTGTTTTAATAATGTATTGGAATAGATGAAACCAATAAATGCTATTTCAAAAATGTTATCTTAAGCAAAAAGTAGATAGGTCAATGTATAATCAATAGCGACTGATCTAAATATTAACTACAGAAATAATATACTGATTATTAAAAATAATTTACAGACGATACAATTCTCTTTGCTTTTTGCATAAAGGATTAACATGAAATTAGTGATGTGTATCTCAACCTGAACAATGTTTCTTTTTTACACTGGTACGCCGAGTTAATAATTTGTTAAAACAAAGCGTGCGTTATTTATTAGGCGAGTGATAACATAGCAATTGAAATTTCAGGAGTACTACCTTGGAGAAAGTCTGGCTAAAACATTATCCGGCGGATGTCCCTGCGGAAATTGACCCGGATCGTTATGCATCATTGGTTGAGATGTTTGAAAATGCCGTAGCGCACTATGCAGATCAACCTGCATTCATCAATATGGGTGAGATTATGACCTTCCGTAAGTTGGAGGAGCGTAGTCGGGCATTTGCAGCGTATTTGCAAAATGGTTTGGGATTAGGCAAAGGAGATCGTGTCGCACTGATGATGCCGAACCTATTGCAATATCCCGTTGCACTGTTTGGTGTTCTACGTGCAGGTATGATTGCCGTAAACGTAAACCCGCTGTATACACCACGAGAGCTTGAACATCAGCTTAATGACAGCGGCACTTCAGCTATTGTGATTGTGTCCAATTTTGCCCATACCCTGGAAAAGATCGTTTTTAATACTAAAGTCAAGCATGTTATTTTGACGCGCATGGGCGACCAGCTATCCCGTCCTAAAGGTACGTTGGTTGATTTTGCCGTGAAATATGTCAAACGGCTGGTACCGAAATATAACCTGCCTGATGCCATCTCATTTCGTAGTGTGATACACAAAGGCTATCGCATGCAATATGTCAAACCGGATATTAACGGTGGTGATTTGGCCTTTCTGCAATACACCGGCGGTACTACCGGCGTAGCTAAGGGTGCTATGTTGACGCACCGTAATATTCTGGCAAATCTTGAACAGTCAAAAGCCGTTTATTCACCATTACTGCATTCTGGTCAGGAACTGATAGTCACTGCGTTGCCTCTCTATCACATATTTGCATTATTGGTAAACTGTTTGCTGCTTATTTACCTGGGGGGATGCAATCTTCTGATCACTAACCCGCGTGATATTGCCGGTACAGCCAAAGAGTTGAGCCGTTACCCGTTCACTTCTGTAACTGGGGTGAATACGTTGTTTAACGCTTGGTTGAATAATGAAGAATTTAGGAAGCTTGATTTTTCCTCATTACGTCTCGTTGTTGGTGGTGGTATGCCAGTACAGAAGGCGGTTGCGGAGAAATGGGCAGAAGTCACAGGAAGGCCGCTGCTTGAAGGCTATGGCTTGACAGAGTGTTCACCATTGGTTTCCTGTAATCCTTATAACTCGAAACATTACACTGGTAGTATTGGTTTCCCGGTATCTTCAACTGAAATCAAACTCGTAGATGATGATGGTAATGAGGTGACGATAGGTCAGCAGGGAGAACTGTGGGTCCGTGGGCCGCAGGTTATGGTTGGTTACTGGAATCGCCCTGATGCGACAGAAGAAGTGCTGAAAGATGGTTGGGTTGCCACGGGTGATATTGCTAATGTTAATGAACAAGGTTTTATTCATATCGTAGACCGTAAAAAGGATATGATTTTGGTTTCTGGGTTCAATGTGTATCCTAATGAAGTTGAAGATGTTGTATCAACTCACCCGAAAGTGCTAGAGTCAGCAGCAATCGGCGTATCAAGCGAAAGTTCCGGTGAAACTGTCAAAGTGTTTGTGGTTCGAAGAGATCCCAGTTTGACCGAGGATGAGCTTAAAACGCATTGCCGTCGTTATCTGACAGGGTATAAAGTACCTAAGATCATTGAGTTCCGGGATGAATTACCTAAATCTAATGTAGGTAAAATTCTTCGCAGAGAACTGCGCGATGAAGAGGAAAAGGTTAGGAATGCAGCTATAGCCTAACCCTCTTCATAATACTTATAAGCACGACAACGCCGGTTTCAGCCGGCGTTGTCGTGCTTATTACCATGAATGGCTAAGAGAACTATGTTTTGAATTATCAGTTGATCACCACAGATGCTCAGTTGCAACAAGTCTGCGAAAGAGCAAAAGAATACTCAAAAGTAGCATTGGATACTGAATTTGTACGCACACGGACGTATTACCCACAATTAGGTTTGATACAACTGTATGATGGCGAACAACTGTCTCTGATAGATCCACTTAATATCACTAACTGGCAACCTTTTCGTGAATTGATTACTCATCCTCAGATATTGAAGCTGTTACATGCGGGCAGTGAGGATTTGGAAGTCTTTCTGAATGCTTTTCAATGCTTGCCGGAACCCATGATTGATACTCAGGTCTTGGCTGCGTTTATCGGACACCCTCTATCATGTGGTTTTGCCGCGCTGGTGGCTGAATATATCCATGTTGAGTTGGATAAAAGCGAATCTCGCACTGACTGGCTTGCCCGCCCGTTAAGTGAAAAGCAGTGTGAATATGCAGCGGCGGATGTGTATTATCTGCTGCCTTTGGCTGATATTCTGATGACCGCGACGGAGCAGGCTGGGTATATGAAGGCCGCGATGGGTGAGTGTGAGCTTATCAGCCGACGCCGAAAAGAGATATTGACACCGGAATGTGCTTATAAACAGATAGGCAATATTTGTCAATTACGTCCTCAGCAGCTTGCGTGTTTGAAAAAACTGGCAGCATGGCGTTTGAATCAGGCCAGAGAGCGTGATTTAGCTGTGAACTTTGTTATTCGTGAAGAAAACTTGTGGCAGGTGGCGCGTTACATGCCAACCTCTTTGGCAGAATTAGATGCGCTGGGGTTAAGTGGACAGGAGATTCGTTGTCATGGACGTCGCTTGTTGGCAATGGTTGCTGAAAGTGGAAATATCCCAGAAAGTGAATGCCCTCCGCTGGTGACAAACCTGATTGATCAACCTGGTTATCGCAAAGCGTTTAAGGATATTAAGGCGCTGATTAATCAGGTAAGTGAACAGCATCGGTTTAATTCTGAATTGCTGGCATCTCGTCGTCAGATTAATCAGTTACTCAGTGTTCATTGGAAATTGAAGCAATTAAATGGCAAACCTGAATTGTTGAGTGGATGGCGGGGAGAATTGCTGGCTGGACCAGTTGCAGAGATTCTGGCGAACTATCCTGATTAACTAATATCAGATAGCACGACTGCTTTAGTCTGATGTCAGACTAAAGCGCGAGAGAATGGGGGCTCCCATTGAGGGTTACCCCATCTCAGACAGTCACATAATGAACTTGGTCACTTTGATGGTGATTAATGATAAAACAGCACGGTTTACCCACGTTATTTTTGAGCTTCTTCTGTCTCAGGTAGTGTTATATTAAGCTCCAGCACAGAAATATCATCGCCTTTCTGCTCAAATTGTACAGAGAGCATCTCAGGATCTACCTGTATATACTTGCAGATTACTGCCAGGATATCCCGTTTCATGTCAGGCAGGTAAGCTGGTTCAGAATCACCACGGCGACGCTCTGCCACGATGATTTGCAGGCGTTCTTTAGCGATATTTGCTGTCGTTTTTTTTCTCGACAGAAAGAAATCTAGCAAGGCCATGTTTTATCCCCCAAATAGGCGCTTTAAGAAGCCTTTCTTCTCTTCTTCAATAAAACGGAAAGGACGTTCTTCCCCCAATAAACGCTCAACAGTATCTGTATACGCTTTTCCTGCATCAGATTCCGTATCCAGAATAACGGGTTCCCCTTGGTTGGATGAACGCAGTACAGATTGATCTTCAGGAATAACACCAAGTAAAGGAATGCATAATATCTCCAGAACATCTTCCATACTGAGCATATCACCACGGCTTACCCGGCCTGGGTTATAGCGAGTTAGTAGCAGATGTTCTTTAATGGGATCTTCACCGCGTTCAGCACGTCGCGATTTAGAAGCCAGAATACCCAGAATACGATCTGAATCACGTACAGAAGAGACTTCAGGATTGGTTGTGATAATCGCTTCATCAGCAAAGTAGAGCGCTATCAACGCACCACTTTCAATCCCTGCTGGGGAATCACAGATAATAAAATCAAAACCTTGTTTATCCAGATCGACCAAAACTTTCTCAACACCTTCAGGCGTGAGTGCATCTTTGTCGCGAGTTTGCGATGCCGGCAAGATGTAAAGATTCCCGGTACGTTTATCTTTGATTAATGCCTGATTAAGCGAGACGTCACCTTGGATAACGTTCACGAAGTCATAAACTACGCGGCGTTCACATCCCATAATCAGATCAAGGTTGCGCAGACCGATATCAAAATCGATAACAACGGTTTTTTTACCTCTTTGGGCAATGCCGGTAGCAATGGCCGCGCTTGAAGTGGTTTTGCCAACGCCACCTTTACCTGATGTAACAACAATAATGCGTGCCATGAAGCGATTCCTTATTAAAAGGGCTAGATTAAAGGTTCAATAGTTAATTCATTATTTACCAGGCTAAGTTTTGCGGCTTTTCCTGCTAATTCAGTCGGGATTTTATCGCCGAGCCAATATTGCCCGGCTATAGAGATGAGTTCAGCGTTTAAATGGGTGCAAAAAACCAAACATTCCTGATCACCAGATGCGCCAGCTAATGCCCGGCCACGCATCATGCCATAGATATGAATATTGCCGTCTGCAATCAATTCGGCACCGGCACTGACATTACTGGTGACAATAAGATCACTGCCTTGCGCATAAATTCTTTGCCCTGAACGAACAGGTAAATTAATTATGCGGGTTTTTTTTACAATAGGTTCTGTTGGTTTATTTTCCTGTGCCGAAGCTTTTTGTTTTTTGCCTTCATTCAGCAATGGTAAGCCGGCTTTTATTACCGCCCTGCGTTGCTGCTCATCACGGCAACCGCTAATTCCGACAACCCGGAATCCCGCTGAATCAATAGCGTGATGCAGCGCTTTCAGATCAGCACCTGCCGGCAGAGCGGAGATATTAATGACAACAGGCGCATTTTTCAGGAAATCCGGTGCTTGTTCCACTTTTTCCTGTAGGGCCTGTAGAATAATTTCCGGTTGGTCATTGTGTAAATGAACAACTGAAAGCGTAAAATTACTGCCTTTTAGCTCAATTGGCGACTGTGACATCTATCCTGACTCAGATTCAGCAAATTTGAGATCCCCCAGAACAACATCTGGGATACGATATTTCGAAATACAATAAGCATGTTATAATTACTAAATTATTCAAGCAAGTCGTGGTCTTAATTTAAAAGAGTTTATTATAATGATTTGTGTGATCTACAGAAGCCCGAAACGGGAGCAAACATATCTTTATGTTGAAAAAAGAGATAATTTTTCTCGTGTTCCTGAAGAGTTACTAAGAAGTTTTGGTCAGCCTCAATACGCAATGATGATCTCCCTGGCAGACAGAAAGAAACTGGCGGGTGCTGATATAGAAAAAGTAAAAATATCGTTAATTGAACAGGGTTTTTACCTGCAAATCCCACCCCCGGCCGAAAATTTAATGAATGCACATCTGGAACAGATGAAAAAATAAGAAAAATTCGAAGATTTGGTGAGTGAAATTAACCGTTATTGCAGTTTTATTAACCACTGCAATATTAACGAGTGGGGTGTTTTTTCCCATTTATGTTGAGTTATGGCTGATAGGATGGTGCATAAATGCTATAATCAGGGGTATGCCTGATAAACCAGAGTGAGGAATGAGTATGTATCAGCACAGAGACTGGCAGGGCGCATTACTGGATCTTCCAGTTAATAAAGTTGTTTGCGTTGGCAGTAATTACGCTAACCATGTTAAAGAAATGGGTTTTCAGCCAGCGGAAGAGCCGCTCGTTTTTATTAAACCGGAAACTGCACTGTGTGATATACATCAACCGATTGCAATTCCAAAAGATTTTGGTGTTGTTCATCATGAAGTTGAACTGGCTGTATTGATTGGTACACAGCTGAAACAAGCAAATCAAGAGCGTGTTGGTATCGCGATCGCCGGTTTTGCTGTCGCATTGGATCTTACCTTGCGTGATTTGCAGTCCAAATTCAAGAAAGCAGGTCAGCCGTGGGAAAAAAGTAAGGCGTTTGATGGTTCTTGTCCGATATCCGGGTTCATTCGGATGAGCAGTTTTGGCGATCCACAAAATGCTCGGCTCTCATTGACCGTCAATGATGAATTACGGCAGAACGGTAATACCAATGACATGTTGACACCCATCATTCCTCTGATCAGTCATATGTCTCACTTTTTCACTTTGCGGCCAGGAGATGTGATTCTTACCGGGACACCGGAAGGCGTCGGAGCACTGGAATCCGGTGATGTATTAAAGATTACTTTGAATGATAATGTACTCACTACCAGGGTGATTTGAATATAAGGAATAGCAGAAGTTATGTCTCAACCTTTCTGGCAGGTAAAAACCCTGGATCAGATGACGGACAAAGAATGGGAGTCATTATGTGATGGCTGTGGACAATGCTGTCTGCATAAATTAATGGATGATGATACCGATGAAATTTATTTTACTAACGTTGCCTGTAATCAACTCAATATAAAAACCTGTCAATGCAAAAATTACGAAGACCGTTTCAGATATGAGCCGGACTGTATCAAACTGACCCGCTACAATTTGCCAACATTTGAATGGTTGCCAATGACTTGTGCATATCGTTTGCTTGCAGAGGGGAAGACATTGTTACCCTGGCATCCATTGATTAGAGGGTCTAAATCAGCAATGCATAGCGAAAGGATCTCTGTCAGGCATATCGCTGTACAGGAAATTGATGTTGTGGAATGGGAAGACCATATTATTAATAAGCCTGAATAATGATTTAACTGACTGTAACTCAATAAATTATTTTTCTATTACGCTTAGATTGTGGGGAATGTCTTACCCAAAATGGGATTTGGCCCTAAAACTAAGTTATCCAGTACATGTCGCCACTAAAAATGAACTAAAGGTTGATTGTATATAATTGCATCTATACTATTACCTAAAGGTAATTAAACCTGTGGTTTATTAGAGGAGGCATAAAATATGCCAAGACATTCGGAAAACATAGAAAAAATTACCAATGATTTCAGCCACTTGAATGAACCGGAGCTCAATCGTATCCTGCATGATGTTTTTGATTCCTCTGGTACTGATATTGTGAATGACGTGGATGAACTCATTCTTCCACCAGGCTACCGATTGGTCAGAGTTGATAGCCGGTTAGATTTGGATATAGATGAGCCCCATTTTGAATTGGCGTTACTCAGTGACGACGCTAAGGAAGTTGTTTATTACAACAAAGTTATTGTGATGCATGATTTAGTGCTTAACTGCCGTCCTGCGTCGCAGACGCTTGTGTGGAGAACAAAGAAACCAAAACATAAAGCGGCGTTAAGTGATTTGGCAGCTAAAATCTTTTTCCACTATCTGATTAGAACGCATGATGTTGCTGCCTCAAACGTCAATCAAATAATAGACGATATCTCTTTTTGGCAAGCTCGAATGTATGAAGCATTACAGTTTGGACTTTATGTTTACGGTTATGATGTTATGACTTGTGAACTGAGAAGTATCTTAACTGAGGATGATGTTGGTAAAGAGCAGAGTTGGTTGTGGGGCGATGCAGAATATTATATGGATAGGTTAGCCATTATTTCCAAGATTAAGCTTCCTAATAAATAGTGAATTAATAGAGAACAATTCTAACTTCTTATGAGCTTTTCCACACACGCCGCTTAATTGCGGCTTTTTTGGTTAAATTGATGACATACCGCTGTAGAACAGTTCAGATGGCGAGGTTGGAGAGCATAAAAAACCGTGGGGTACTCTATTAAATCGGCGATCAATGAAGTTATCGCTAAATTGGACAGAGGCAGTTGCTGCATTAGTGCCCCACAGATTTTTATGCTTTCCTATTAGCTCAAACTTGACCTGACAGTTTTCTCTGGCAGCGCACAATCAAATCTGACAGTCGGCTTTGAGCGAACAGCGGAAGTTCGCAATTGTTCTCACAGTTGATGGAGGCATTACTAACATTGCCGAGTGTTGGTCAACGGTTGGCAGGTCACATATGGTTGGTGCTGTACACTTACTAACTAACTTTCCAGGCATTTACTGCTTTTTCAGACATCCATTTTTGAAAGTCATTAACTGTATCTAAGTGTAGTTCCTTACGGTCTAGTGTGAAATGCTGGACTATATAAATTGCTTCCTCTTTATCATAAACAAGCTTCACGTAACCAATGTGAGTAAATCTTACGCCTTTACCGTCGAAATACGATTCATACGCTTCTTTAAGATAAACAGGGTACTCTACAATAATATCAGGAGAATTCGCACCCATCATTTCGTCACAGTGGGTTAGCAATGTTTCCTGAATATCATTAAATGATTCATTGCCACGCAGTTCCAGAATTAGGCCACGCGAATTTTCATATTCAATTTTTGCCATAAATGCCATTATTACAGGTGATTATGTGGATCTTGTGTCTGGTGTAATACTGCCAACACCTCTATACCAGATGGTACGTCTCGATAGTAGATAATATGGCTCTCAACAGGAAAGCTCCGCACACCAGAATAAAGGTCCTCACTACGATCCAGACCGGGAGATGGCTGACGATCAAGAATGTCAGTTATAGTCACACGCAACGAATTGACGTAAGCTTCCGCGACACTAACCCCCCATCGGCGTACAGAATAACGTTTTATTGCACGAATATGCTCTCTGGCCTTCTTGGTAAACTGAACGCTCATTCCTAAGCCTTACCCTCAAGTTCGTCAATCGTCAGCGGTGCAAACACATCATCAATACTATACAATTCGCCACGATCAGCCTGTGCAATAGATTCAGCCAAAATGGCTTTTAAACTCTGTAACTTAAGCTGTGAAAACTGATCATACTCTTCAGAAGAGATAACCACGGCCACACGCTTACCATGCTTACTAATCACCACGGGTTCACGCTGAACTTTCATAAGCAGATCACCAAACTGGTTCTTAGCGAGTTGTGCGGGAATAACTTCCATAAAATCACCTTTCGTCTAAAATGGCTCGAATAACCATTATAGGCAAAAGAATAGAAAAAGAAAAGTACTAGATATCGTCGTCATGAAATATTTAGCCAAAGAACAAGGCAACGGATTTGCACGGCAGCAAGAAAAGACGCGCTATTTTTTGCATAGCGAGTAGCTATACCACGGCAGCGTTTAAGATGAAGGAACGCATTTTCAACCAAATGGCGGAGCCGGTAGAGTTCACAATCATATTCTCTGGCGACTTTCCGATTTTTCCGGCTGGGGATCTGGACTTGAAGACCTTGTTGTTCCGCTTTTTCTACTATTGCGTTGCTATCATAGCCCCTATCTGCCAAGAGATGTTCTGCGTCGAGTCCTTCAATTAAAGTCTCAGCTTGTGAACAATCCGCTGTGGTACCACTTGTAATAACAATTCTGACTGGCATACCATGCGCATCCACGGCCAAATGTATCTTGGTATTGAGCCCCCTTTTGTGAGCCCCATATCTTGATTACCTCCTTTAGCGCCTGCCGCATCGGGATGAACCTTAATATAGCTGGCATCAATCATTAACCACTCGAAATCGGGATCATTAACCAATTGCTCGAGCAGTTTTTCCCATATACCTTTATCTCTCCAGCGGCAAAAACGGCGGTGGGTATTTTTCCAGTCACCATAATCAGTGTGTAGGTCTCGCCAAGGCACCCCTGTCCGTAAAACCCAAAACACCCCATTGATAAAACGCCGATTATCTTCAGCTACACGCCCCCAAGCGCCTTTACGTCCTGGCAAATGAGGTTCAAGCAGGCACCAAGCGCGATCTGAAATATCGTGGCGGCGGTGTGCAGGTGTACTCATGGTTAATCGACTCTTATGATAGAATGATGGGGCATTATTACACGAAATATCTCATGACGACAGCATCTAGGACGAAAGCATAAAAATCTGTGGGGCACTAATGCAGCAACTGCCTCTGTCCAATTTAGCGATAACTTCATTGATCGCCGATTTAATAGAGTGCCCCACGGTTTTTTATGCTCTCCAGGTTAATCCAACCGTAGGTTTATTGTTGAGATATTTATATCTGGAGGTACCGGAAAGCGCTTTCCGGCACCTGAAACTAACTAACTTTCTGATTACTGAACATAATCTTTCAGTTTATAAACCAGTTTATTGCTATGGTTGGACAGGACCAGTTTTTGATCTTTTAGCGTGACTTTGACGCCATCGGCTAATACTTTACCAATCAGATAATCCCATTTGTTCAACTTATCATCAGCGCAAAGCATTTGAGTGCTGGCCAGGTTTTTTACGGTCAGTACGCCATTTTTCAGTTTGCCTTGACCCATAAAGAGATTACACATGGAACCAGAGATGTGCATTTTTTCACCGAACTCAATGGATGGTACGCGACCATCTTGATTTTTCGCACTTTCGCCATTAACACTCACCAGAACAAATTTGTGATGTTGTAAATCATTGATCGACACGTTTTCTACCGCTGATGCTTGGAATGTGGCTAACAATAAAGTCGCAGTTGCCAAAGGTAGTATTTTTTTCATATTTATCTCCTAATATATTATTTTAAGGGTGCTGATTAACAATATTCGGGCAATTTTTCCCGTTGATTAATTGCTGGATATTTCTCAGCGTAGTTTCACTGATACTGGTCAAGGCTTCTTCTGTCAGAAATGCCTGATGACCGGTAAACAGCACGTTATGACATGAAGATAAGCGACGAAAAATATCATCCTGAATCACGTCATTAGATTTGTCTTCAAAGAAGAGGTCGCGTTCATTTTCATAAACGTCCATACCTAGAGCGCCAATTTTTTGCTGTTTTAATGCGTTAATAGCGGCTGCGGAATCAATCAGAGCACCACGGCTGGTATTGACGATCATGACGCCGTTTTTCATTTTGCTGAAAGCAAGTTCATTCAGCAGATGATAGTTTTCTGATGTCAGCGGGCAATGAAGGGATATCACATCAGATTGCGCATACAGTGTATCCAGATCGACATATTCAGCCCCGAGATCCAAAACAGCTTGATTAGGGTATGGATCACAGGCTAACAGGCGCATGCCAAACCCTTTAAGAATACGTAGTGTTGCAATACCAATCTTACCTGTTCCAATAATTCCCGCTGTACGGTTGTGCATATTGAAACCAATTAAGCCATCAAGAGAGAAATTGGCGTCACGGGTGCGTTGATAAGCCCGGTGAATACGGCGGTTTAAGCACAGGATTAACCCAATAGTATGTTCAGCAACAGCTTCTGGAGAGTAAGCTGGAACCCGTACAACCTGAATGCCCAATTTTTTAGCGGCGTCCAAATCGACATTATTAAAACCTGCACAACGTAGTGCGAGGATTTTTATATTCATTTCAGCCAATTCTTCAAGTACTTCACGATCAGCATTATCGTTAACGAAGATACAAACAGCATTTGCACCGATGGCATTTTTGGCGGTTTTTGAGCTAAGAGGAAAATCGAAAAACTCAAAATCATAATTAAACCCAAGCTTTTGATTAACCAGCTCCAGATGTTTATGGTCATACTGTTTGGTACTGTAAACGACTAATTTCATGGAATTATCTCCGTCATAATTTAAGTAGCTAATAAATTGTTTAGGGCTTAAATTATTGCTGACGTAAAGGTTTAAATAAACCAATAAATTAAATAACGCTATAAGGGTATTGCTTGTTGCTTCCCTATATATTCGGTAAAATTACCTTAATAATCAATGTCTTAGTTTAAGGTGTATCTGCTAAATTATGGAATAACAATAGAAGTAACCGATCTAAGGTTTAATAAGGAGAGGCAATGATTTGATAATCAAAGTGTTAAAAATATTCATTATGGTTGAAGAAACAAAAGCGCACCGGGAGGTGCGCAAAATGTAGCAATATAATATATAGGTAATGTATGAATAGAGTGTAAATATCAGGCAATCATTTTTTCCAGAACTTCACGGGCAGTTTGTTGCGCTTGATTTGCGGCATCAGAGCTTAATCCTACACCTTCAACAAACACAAATTCTACATCAGTAAGACCAATGAATCCGAGGAACAGGCGCAAATAAGGCACTAACAGATCACTGGGCCCATCTTTATGAATTCCCCCACGGCTAGTCAGGATAATTGCGCGTTTGCTTTTTATCAGACCTTCAGGACCATTCTCGGTATAACGGAAAGTGACGCCGGCACGAGCTATTAAGTCAAAATAGTTTTTCAGTTGGGTTGGAATGTGAAAATTGTACATAGGTGCAGTCATAACAATGACGTCATGATCCTGCAATTCCGCAATAAGTTCATCAGATAACGCTAATACCTCTTTCTGACGGGCTGTCATTTCATTATCTTTTGGACGTAATGCATGAACCAGTTCGTTATCCAGAACAGGAATAGGTTGTGCAGCCAGATCACGTATTGTGATGCTATCGTCAGCATGGTTGGCTTGCCATTTTTCAATAAAGAAATCGGCCATTTGGTTAGTGTGTGAATGCTGCGCCATAATGCTGGATTTCAGAACCAGAACTTTACTCATTTTTATTCCTTAAATTAACTTTTGTTCGTTCACTTGTTAATCGCGATACAGTTATTCTATGAGTTATTATCTTCTGGTAATAGATCAATATTTAGAGATCAGAATTCAAATTTATTGAATAACATTTATCCGTGCTGATGATAACAGCAGGAATAGTAGCCGAAATTATTGCCAATAAATAGGATATGCTACTATGTCATCAGCAAAAACTGGCTAACCAGCAAAGTAATAAGTCACTAAGGACTAAGATAAGGTGAAAGAGATTCAAAAAATCATTAATCGTCAGGCCGTTTGTCCAACAATCAAATATCCAGAAAACCTGCCTGTCAGCCAGAAGAAAGATGATATCTACAACGCTATTCGTGATCATCAGGTTGTGATTATTGCTGGCGAAACCGGCTCGGGTAAAACAACGCAGATCCCCAAAATTTGCCTCGAATTAGGCAGGGGAATAAAAGGATTGATTGGTCATACCCAACCCCGTCGGCTGGCTGCTCGCGCAGTCGCCAATCGCCTGGCGGAAGAATTGGAAACCTCAGTGGGTTCAGCTGTAGGCTATAAAGTCCGTTTCAGTGATCATGTAAGCGATAACACGCTGGTTAAGCTGATGACAGATGGTATTTTGCTGGCGGAACTGCAAAATGACAGACTGCTTAAACAGTATGACACGCTCATTATTGATGAGGCACATGAACGTAGCCTGAATATTGATTTTATTCTGGGCTACTTGCGTCAGCTATTGCCAAAACGTCCTGATCTGAAAGTGATCATCACTTCGGCGACTATCGATCCTGAACGTTTTTCCCGTCATTTTCATCATGCACCTATTATTGAAGTTTCAGGCCGAACTTATCCGGTAGAGGTGCGTTATCGGCCTGTAATAGCCGAAGACAGTGATGGAGAGCGGGATCAGCTTGAGGCCATTATTGATGCTGTTGATGAACTGGGCCGTGAAGGGCCTGGTGATATTCTGGTCTTTATGAGTGGTGAGCGGGAAATTCGTGATACAGCCGATGCTTTGAATAAATTGAATTTGCGTCATACCGAAGTATTGCCGCTGTTTGCGCGTCTTTCTAACAGTGATCAGAACCGGATTTTCCAGTCGCATGCTGGCCGCAGAATTGTGCTGGCAACTAACGTGGCAGAAACTTCTTTGACTGTACCGGGAATTAAATATGTGATTGATACCGGATATGCACGTATCAGTCGTTACAGTTATCGGACCAAAGTCCAGAGATTGCCGATTGAGCCAATATCCCAGGCATCGGCTAATCAGCGGAAAGGACGCTGCGGACGTGTATCTGACGGGATTTGTATTCGTCTGTATTCGGAAGATGATTTCCTTTCACGGCCAGAGTTTACTGATCCCGAAATTTTGCGGACTAACCTGGCATCGGTCATTTTGCAAATGACATCAATTGGTCTTGGGGATATTAGCGCATTTCCATTTGTGCAACCACCTGATAAACGTAATATTCAGGATGGTGTCCGGCTTTTGGAAGAGCTTGAGGCGATTGACCAGAACGCAACGGCGAAGGGTAATTACCGTCTGACATTAATAGGGCGGCAACTTGCTCAACTTCCGGTTGATCCTCGGTTGGCGCGTATGGTACTGGAAGCCCGTCATCACGGTTGTGTGCGTGAAGTGATGGTAATTACTTCTGCGCTGTCTATTCAGGATCCAAGAGAGAGGCCACTGGAGAAACAACAGGCTTCTGATGAGAAACATCGTCGGTTTGCCGACAAAGATTCTGATTTTATTGCATTCCTGAAATTATGGGATTTTCTGAAAGAACAGCAAAAAGAACTTTCTTCTTCGCAATTCCGCAAGCTTTGCCGTCAGGATTATCTTAACTATCTGAGAGTCAGAGAATGGCAGGACATATATACCCAGCTACGACAAGTTGTAAAAGAAGTCGGTCTGCCGGTAAATAGTCAGGATGCAGATTATCGCAGTATTCATGTTTCGTTACTCTCTGGGCTGTTATCGCATATCGGCCAAAAAGATACAGATAAACAGGAATATACCGGTGCGCGCAATGCGCGTTTTTCTATTTTTCCTGGCTCTGGTTTATTCAAAAAGCCACCTAAATGGGCAATGGTTGCGGAACTGGTTGAAACCAATCGCTTGTGGGGGCGTATTGCTGCGCGGATAGAACCTGAATGGATTGAACCGTTAGCCACACATCTGGTGAAGCACCATTATAGCGAACCGCATTGGCAAAAATCGCAGGGTGCGACAATGGCTAAGGAGAAAGTCACTTTATATGGATTGCCAATTGTGGCGAGTCGTTTGATTAATTACAGTAAAATTGATCCAATGCTTTGCCGTGAACTGTTTATCCGCCATGCGCTGGTGGAAGGCGACTGGCAAACCCGGCATGCATTTTTCCGGGCGAATCTAAAATTACGTGAGGAAATTGAGGAGCTGGAACATAAATCCCGCCGTCGTGACATTTTGGTGGATGATGAAATCCTGTTCAGTTTCTATGATCAACGTATACCTCAGAGTGTGGTTTCTACGCGGCATTTCGATCGCTGGTGGTTGAAGACGAATAGAGCGCAACCGGACTTGCTCAACTTTGAAAAAAATATGTTGATTAAAGGTGATGCGGATAAAATCAGCGCGTTGGATTACCCTAATTATTGGTATCAAGATGCACTGAAATTACGGCTTAGTTATCAGTTTGAGCCAGGCACAGAAGCCGATGGTGTGACGGTTCATATTCCACTGCCGGTGCTGAATCAGGTCAAAGATGAAGGATTTGATTGGCAGATCCCGGGTATTCGCTATGATCTTGTTGTCGCTCTGATTAAATCATTGCCGAAACCGGTGCGCCGTAATTTTGTGCCGGCACCAAACTATGCTCAGGCATTTATGGAGCGGGTACCTCAACCCCAATCTACCTTGTTGGATAGTTTTGAGAGAGAATTACGGCGTATGACTGGTGTGACAGTATCACGCGATGATTGGCAGTTAGAACAAGTGCCCGATCATCTCAAAATGACATTCCGGGTGGCAGGAGAGAAGAACCGGACTATCGCTGAAGGCAAAGATTTAGCAGCGCTGAAAGTACGATTGAAAGAGAAAGTTCAGGAGACGCTTTCAGCTGTTGCCGATGACGGTATTGAACAGAGTGGGCTGCATATTTGGAGCTTCGGTGAATTACCGGAACGATATGAGCAAAAACGTGGAGGTTACTCTGTTAAAGCATTTCCAGCGTTGGTGGATGAAAAAGAGAGCATCGGTATCAGATTGTTTGAAACTGAACTGGAACAGCGGACTGCCATGTGGGAAGGCACACGTCGTCTGTTACTGCTAAATATCCCTTCACCCATTAAATATTTACATGAGAAATTGCCGAACAAATCCAAATTGGGGCTTTATTTTAATCCTTATGGCAAGGTATTGGATTTAATTGACGATTGTATCTCTTGTGGCGTTGATAAATTGATCGCGGCGAATGGTGGACCGGCTTGGAATGAACAGACTTTTATTCAACTACAGAATAAGGTTCGGGCTGAGTTGAATGATACCGTTGTGGAGATTGCCAGGCAGGTAGAACAGATACTCACCACGGTTTTTGCTATTAATAAACGTCTTAAGGGTAGAGTTGATATTTCGCTGGCTCTGGCGTTATCTGATATCAAAGCGCAGCTTTCTGGTTTGGTTTTCAGAGGATTTGTCACCGCAAATAGTTGGAAACGTTTGCCGGATGTTTTGCGTTATTTGCACGGTATTGACCGCCGCCTTGAAAAATTGGCGATTGATCCACACAGGGATCGGACGCAAATGGGGCGTGTTGAGAATGTGCAGCAGCAGTGGCAGCAATGGTTGGTGAAATTATCACAGCAACAGAAACAGTCACCTGAGGTACAAGAAATTCGTTGGATGATTGAAGAACTGCGGATCAGTTTGTTTGCTCAACAGCTGGGTACGTTATATCCGGTCTCTGATAAACGCATTTTGCAAAATATGGAACAGATTGTTTCTTAATAGTGCAAGGCCACCTCTTTTAGCGGTGGCTTTTTACTAAAACGTATGACAGTGCTTTGTGAATATTTCCACATCATACTTATTTCCATTAGTAAATATTGAGGGATTTAACTTTAAACTTAATAAATACTTTTAAAAGCATAATATTGTAAAAAAAGAAATTTTTTGTAAATTAATTTATGAAATCAATAAATTAATAATAGTTGGTGTTTGATAATGCAATTTAAGGAAGATGCACAAGATATACAGGCAATTAATACGTGTATGGAACGTGCAGGAATGATTATTGATGATGAATTCTTTGGGAGAATTTAATGTCGCAATTTGACGTTTATCGCAATCCTTCGGCCGAATTTAATAAATTTTGGCCTTATTATCTGGTTATTCAGCATGATTATGTTGAAAATTTATCAACAAGATTAATTGTTCCACTGGCTTCAACAGGAGAAATGGAACTAACCCGTAAACGTATTACGTCAGTAGTTGATATCGATGATGATAAATATTATGTGTTTACTTCCAGATTAACGATGTTGCACTTATCATGTGAATCCGCCAACAAAATAATTAAAATCAGCTAAGAAATAAAATTTCTATAGCTGAATGAAGATTAATTTTTCACTGATAAGTTAGAGTTATTGTTGCGGTTACATTGGCCTGTCCGGGGGTAATATTGCGATTTGTCTGGAAATAGCGGGCGCGTAGCGGAATAGAATATTTCCCACCTGAATAGCTGTTGCCGATATTTATTTGTGAGTGGATCATTACGGGTTGATTGTTGTAAAGAATTTGCATTCCTACACCGGAAGCGGTTGTACGGTTATTATCTTGATCAAGTGCCCAAACATAATTTGAACTGTTTTTTGCTTTCTTTCCATCAAGCATTAACTGAATCTGCACATCATCATCACAATCTAAAATAACCTCGAAATCTTTTTCTCCCGCAGTGCTGTTAACACCAGAAAAATCGCTTTTTTTGATATCGCCCATAGGAACAGTAATATTGGTATCTTTCAGTGAACAGCTTTTGGTAATAATCCGGGTATTACCTAAACGGTAGGTATGAACGATGCGATCATTTACTCGTGCTTGAATTAATTGATCACTTTTGACAAAACCGGAACCTGTTGTCGGTGCTATTTTTATCAACTGAATAGTCAAATAACCCCATGTATTACCGCAATACCAATGGCCTGAATGGTCACAACTAACAGGATCATTGGTCATACGGGGTAACCAGTCCAGACCATAGCCAGGACCCCAGGTATTTATTCTGATACCCACACCGGGAACACCGGATTCGTAAATAGCATCTTTGTTGTAATCTGCATTTTTATAGGCTGTATATCCCCATGATGTATTTATTATTGTATCGCAATAGAAAATATTGCCTTTATTGTCTAATTCATCTGCACGATATTCATAAATGGTTGTGCCAATAGGCTTATCCCTTGGAACATATAAGGTTCCAAAAGACAGGTTAGTGATTTCTGGTTTAAATCCTTTATCAAATTGACAATTAGCGGCAAAACTATAAGGGATAATTGCCAGACCAGAAAATAAGATGACGGCAACTAATAAACATTTAAACCTATTGTAAGTACTGAGCATAGTATTTTCCTGAAAATCGTTATTTGCAGTGTGCTTCTATGGTATAAATGCCAGATAAAGGTTTTTTTTCTGGTAGTGTGTAATGAGCTACACACTCCTGAATATCCTTATAACCCCATTTAACCAGTAACTGTCCGCTATTGGGTAAACCAGTGAGATAAACTTTTCCTTCATGACTGACCATAGCACTGTTTGCTTCATCAATCTCATGCTGTTTTTTTAACGTAACAATAGCACCAAAAGGAATAGGATTTTCTTGATAATAAAGATTTATCAGCATCCTGTGGCCTATTCGGGTTTTGAAATTAGCCAGGACCAATGCCCCTTGAGTGGGAATAACGGTTTGGGCATTCGCGTCAATATCGATATTATCGGCTAATGAGTGTGTATCCAGCGCAATTCGGTTTTTCCGATAACTGCTGACATAAGGAATAACGGCATAACCATTCCGGTCAGTGGTAACACCTATATTATTCTGGATCTTTATTCCGTGAGCGCCATCAGCCCGGATTAATGCCAGTGTGTCTCCTAAATGTTGTGAAAGAGTAATGCCATATGGGTGAGCAACAATTCCTCCTTGAAGGCCATAATTCAGCTGGCGGGAGTGATTATCATAGCTATAGCCGGCACTAAGCTGACCGTAAGATCCTTTATATTCTGTGTGTATATGGCCGCCAGCGCCAGTACCGTGATTAGCATAATTCTGTTGTAAACTATAAATTAAATTATTATCTTCCAGTGCCGTACCACTTAAACCCACTTGGTGGGAAATATCCTTGTTTTTATTAGTATTAAAATTGTAACTGGTCCAGCTGTTTTTTAGCCAGCGATCTAATGGAATCTGTATGCTGAATGAGAAAAGCTGTTCATTTTTATTCGTATCGGGGAGTTGGTTATAGGTATAATTTAAACTGTAATTAATATTGCTATAATTGATGCTATAGCCTGCGTTGATATTCCGTTCATAACCATGTTGCTGCCAGTAGTCTTGCTGAAAAGCGGATAGATATAAACTACCAAAATCCCCAAAAGACTGATTAATATGCAATTGCAATTTGCTTCTTTTATTGGTGTGAGAATGCCAGTTACTTTTATTGGAATTATCTATATCATTGGCTTCTTTAAAGTCATAAAAGCCACGTGTCGAATAGCGATAACCTGCCAGAGTAAAATTAGTTCCTGTTAATGAAAGATCTTTTGCATATTGAAAGCGGTAAGATTGCCCTTTGGTATTGATATTTGATGGCAAATTGGTATTTGCATGTGTTACGTCAAAAGAGAGAGAACCTAATATACCAAAATTATAACCTGATCCCAGGGCAACCGATTGATACTCTTTTGCAAAAATAGCCCCTCCATAGGTGGTGATATTATTGGAAAGGCCGTAGACCAGTGCCCCTTGGGCAAAATTGGGTTCTCGCCCACGATTATTTGATGATTGATATTGGCCCAGAGTGATTGAATATTGAATACCGCCTTCCCGTAACATGATAGGTATTGTGGAAAAAGATTGGATAGAGCGATGTTCTTGACCATCGGCTTCTTTAATAATCAATTCCAAGTTTCCACTTGTTGTGGTTGGGAAAAGGTCATTAATGACAAATGGACCCGGTGAAACATAAGTTTGATAAATAATATAGCCGCTTTGTCTGATTGTGACCTGTGCATTACTTTGTGCAATTCCACGGATAGTAGGGGCAAAACCTTTTAAGCTGTCTGGTAACATATTATCGTCAGAAGCTAATTGTAAGCCACGAAATTGGACGCCATCAAAAATATAGGAAGATGTAAAGCTGTCACCCAGTGTTAATTGTCCTTTTAGTGAGTGAATGTCCCGTTGTAAATAGGTATTAATACTTTTCCAACTCTTATCGCGGCTGGTATAGGTGGAATAATTGCGCAGACGCCATGCTTGCCAATTAGCGCCTGTTCGAAGATTCAGATAGTTGGTTTGTGTAGAACCAGACGGATTATCTTGCCAGGTGTTTGAACTACTATAATTATAGTTAATCAATAATGAAGTTAATCCTTGTTGCCATAATTCAGGTGAAACATAACCTCTTGCTTGATTATTTAACGCTGCTTGTGGAATACTGATATCCAGCCTTTGTTGACCAAAATTAAAGGCAGTACTTGCTGATGGAATATATTGACCTAAATCAGACAGCTCTGTTTCTGGTGGTAAACTGATTAATTCTGAGAATGTATCAATTTTTACCCCCATATCCTGTAATTGCTGAATAGTTAGTTTAGGAAGCAATTTATTATTTGCCATAATAAAGTCTACATTTCTGGTCTCTATTTTATCTTTATTAAGATAAATATCTACCCAGTAGATTCCTGGGAGTTGATCATCTTGTGTGAAGATAGAGAGATCAATATTTTCAGGTGAACCAAAATCAGTCCCTATTTCTAAAGCATGAATGTTGAAATAATCTTCAGAATAAACTTTAGTAGAGTAAAACAGTACTCCAATTGTCATAAATAACGGTAATAAGATCCATGAATGTTCAATATCATATGATTTCTTATTAGTTTTATGCTGTGAGTACTTTTCCATAATTAACTTTCTAGCATAGAATAAATTAATGTGATTATTTTGTTAAATAGTAGTTTTTTCTTCGGCAGTTACGCCACCAAAATCATTAATAACTTTCCAACTTATCTGCTTTATGTTCTTTACCGGCAGAGCCCAGCTCTGTTGACTAAAGGGCTTAATCATTCCCGCAGGTTTTATTTCATGTTGATCTATTTTAATGTGAGAGAATGAGATAAAATAAGGGGTAGGATTTTCTGCAACTAATAAGTTATTTTCCGTTCTGAATTTGAGTTCTTTGTATGCGGTACTTGATTTTTCTGCCAAACTTGCAGGACGGTAAAGCAATTTAAATTTTGACTTAACTGTAATTTGTAATTGATTTTTATCTGACCTCACTGAGGTAGGAATAGATTTCACATTCAACCAAAAAAGTGACTCCCGATCTTCCGGCAGATGACTCTCTGTTTTTACAATCCGCAGAATATTTTCTTGGCCTGCTGTGAGCTTAAATATCGGGGGAGTCACGATAAAAGGGGTCTTCATGTTATCGTTTTCATCTTGGATCCAAGACTGTATCAGATAAGGTGCATCTTTTTCCGGGTTATTTATAGAAATGGATGCTTCCTTTTTATCGCTCATGTAAATAACGCGGGTTCCACCAATAACGACACCTGCGATAGCAAAATTTATGCTGATAATATATAGAAATATTGTAGTTAATAGGCGTTGGAACTGCACGGTAACCTCTTCGTTTTATCGTATTTTTATACGTTATTCTGTTGGATTTATGGGCGTCCATGCACCATATTTCTTTATTAGAAACAAAACATGAAGGACGTTTTGTTCTAAGTTTGTGTTGTCTTAGTTATAAACGACAGTAAAGTTAGCGACTGCATCCCCAGAGCCTGGGCTAACTGTTTGAGCTGTAGCAATATACTTTGCGATAAACTTCAATTCTGCGGTTTTTTGATCAGTAAAAGTTTGGAGTTTGGATGCTTTTGCTAAAGGGATCAGTGTTGAATTATCTTCTTCATAGATACCAATAGCAACACCATCGGCGACTGATTGGCCTTTATCATTGGATAAAGCCAGAAGATTGTTATTTTTGCTATCTAACTGCCCATCAAATTTAACTTGTGCATGAGTATATTCTGGTGGGCAATCACTCATCTTAATACTAAACGGTGTTGCAGCAGCGGTACTATCTACACCACTAAATGCATTTGAGCTAATTGTCCCCATATTCACGTTTTGATTTGCAGAATCGGTATCGATTTTACACGCATTAGAGATGATATTACCTGTAAAATTGATCTTTCCATCTGCTGCATTTGCTACAGAGATAAATACAGAAGATGCAAGTAAGGATGAAATAATCAGTTTAGTGTTCATTGTAAATAGATCCTAACCCTGGCGGGTATTACGGCAGGGAAACAGAAACATTGATTGAACCGAGACTGTATAAATGTCAATACAGCATGTAAGTATCTAAAGCTCTTATCCGATAATTAGAACCATAGGTCAAACGGTGTTTTGTTTGGTGCTTCTTATTTAGGATAAAGTGTGGGTGATAATAGCGATTAATTCGGAAGAATCCAAAGAATGACTCGGTAATATGCTGTATTTAAGATTTTTATCTATAATTAATGACTGGGCAGGATTTTTTTTAAAGTTTATTGTAATTTATCATATGGAATAAAATATTATGCTAGCGGATAAGAATATTTATTAATTAATAATTAGTTATAAAATTAATTGTGATATAAATCACAATTCATATATCGCACTGAAAAATTTATTCTTTATTTTCTATTTTATTATCTTGAGGTTATTATTTCATATTGTTATTTTTTTGTTTTTGGGAATGTATATACATGATAGAGTCAGTTATCCAGATCAAGTTACTTTATAACTCATCATATTTATATTTCTGTTTTATTGTTGATATGGGCTTTGAACTGCAATATATCTCGAACGTATTCTTTTCAACACAAGATCGTTTTTTCGGTCATATTGAATACCTCGTCAACACAGTAACGGAGAAAAAATGAAACAGTTCGTCTTTGTATCGGGCTTATTGGCCGTCGTACTCGCATTCGCGCAGCCCGTTTCGGCCATGGCAGCAGAGCAGAAAACCGTCACTAATGGTGCGGCATCAATCGAATATTCGGTGCGAGGAGAGGGGCCGCTGATTGTGATGATCGCCTCGACTGGTCGGGGAACGGCGGAATTCGCACCGCTCGCGGATCGACTGGCGATGCGCGGCTATCGTGTTGCTCTGCCTGAGCCCCGCGGGATCTCGGGGTCGACCGGTCCGATGGAGAACGTGACTTTCCACGACTTTGCCGATGATTTTGCGGCGGTGATTGCAGCGGAAGGCAGCAAGGCAATCGTGGTGGGTCATGCTTATGGTCACTGGATCGCCAAGACAATCGCCTCGGATTATCCTGAAATGACGCGGGGCATAGTGCTTCTGGCAGGGGCCGCGAAATCTTGGCCTCCGGAGCTTTCTGATGCAATCACTGTGATTAATGATCCGAAATCTACCCGCGAGGAGCGACTGGCGCGGCTTCGGCTTGCCTTCTTCGCGGAAGGTAATGATCCGACGCCTTGGCTTGAGGGTTGGCATTCCGATGTCTTAAAAAGCCAGTCTGCGGCGCGTGAGCTGACTAATCGTGAGGATTGGTGGGCTGGCGGGACGGCGCCGATCCTTGATCTGCAAGCAGGGTCCGACCCGTTCCGGCCTGAAGCGTTGCGGATGGAGGCAAAGGACGAGTTCGGTGACCGCGTTACTGTGGCTGTGATCAAAGGGGCCAGCCATGCGCTGCCTGCGGTGAAACCTATTGAGACAGCAGATGCGATTGCGGATTGGGGCGATAAACTGAATAACTAAGAGAGTAATCTTGTCTCTGTCTGGGCATTCGAACTGTACTTGTTTCGGCGCGAATTTTCCAGACAGGGACGGTTCTGATGACCGGCTTTGTCAAACACAAATTTAGTTACAACATACTTTGTAAAACAACATCTAAAAAATATGCCAGGACAGTGCAAAAATAAAACAAATTGCTATATGAAAACACGAATGGCTACTACAGAGTAGTAATAGCCTAAATTCGACGGGATTACTTGATTAATAGCCAGGTTGCAGGGATTGTGATTATTAGTAACGCGGCAATAGCTAATTTTTCAGCCAGATAAAGATTGTGTTTCTGTGGATTTTGACGGCGAGCATACAGGAAAACAATAACACCCGGTGCATAGAGAACAACAGACAATAACAAATTCATTAAACCGGATGCATAAAGCAGCCATAGGCCATAAATACAAGCCCCAATAGCAATCAGTAATAATCCCTTGTTGCTACGATCAAAAGCGACCTTCAACAGAAATGCGCCAACAAGGAAGTAGGGCAGTAAAATCATCTCTGATGCAATTGCCAGTAATGAATTGTAGTTGCTCCCGCTCAACCAAATCAGAACGAGGGAAAGTTGTACTGCGCCATTAGTCAACCACAATGAGGATGATGGCGCGTTATTGCAGTTTTGCAGACCAAAAATTTTCGGGAAAGAGCCATGTTGGGAAGCGATAAATGGAACTTCCGCCGCCATGATCGTCCAGCTTAGATAAGCACCGCAAACGGAGATAATTAATCCGGTGGCAATAATGATTTCCCCTGCCGAACCAATAAGTCCTACCATCAGGTTTGCCATTGATGGATTGCGTATTTCGGCTAATTCAGGCCGTGGTACTAACCCAAGGGAGAGCAGGGTAACTAATATGTATATTCCTAATGCGGCGACGACAGCCAGCATAGTCGCAATACCAACGTCTTTACGTTTTTTTGCCCTGGCTGAAACTACAACGGCACCTTCAATACCAATGAAAACCCAAAGGGTAATTAGCATCGTGTCTTTCACTTGTTGCCAAACAGGAACACCCAAGTCGATACCTGTAAAGTCAAGATCAAAGATCTCCATTTTAAACGCGATTGCGGCAAGAATAATGAAAGCGCCTAAAGGCAGCAATTTTGCCATTGTTGCTAGTTTGTTGATTCCAGCTGCGGTTTGAACGCCACGGAGTACCAACCAATGTACTAACCAGAGTAAAATAGATTCTCCCAATAGGGATTGCCAGGTATTGCCGTCACCAAAGATGATGATACCTTCTTTATCAGTAAAAAAACTTAGGGCGGCAAAAACGATAACCAGATAAGAAACATTGGCAACGACCGCGCATAACCAATATCCCCAGGCAGAACAGAAGCCTATGAGTTCACCAAAGCCTTCTTTGGCATAAGTGAAAATGCCTCCATCAAGATCCGGACGCAGGCGAGAGAGAAATAGCAGGGCGGTCGCCAGAAACAGGATACCGACACTGGTTATTCCCCAACCGATCATCAATGCTGCCGGGCTGGCGATTTCAGCCATATTTTGCGGTAAGCTGAAAACACCCGCGCCAACCATAGAACTGAGTACCAGAGCAGTAAGAGCTGTAAGGCCGAGTTTTTTTTCCAAAGATATGTTCCTAATATGACACAAACTGCATTGTTAGCCAGTTCATTACCCCGATCACAAAAATGAATTGGGCATTGGGTTTTTGTCGCTTCCAAGCTGTATAGAACGGAAAAACAGACTGGTTAAACCTAGAAATAGAGGGGGATTCTACGGAGGGTATGGACTGGATGCAATGGTTTTCTATGCAGATAACTATAAAATTTATGCACTGTTAGAGTGATGGTTAAGACGCATGTTATACAATTTATTTTTATAAATTTATATGGGGTATTTTTATAATGCTGCTTATTATGCTAAGAGGAATAAATGATGAATATAAAACACCGTGATGCTATTACTAATTAAGTAATTTTCATTTTAATTTATTCAATCAACCTAAAAATCTAGTGAAAATAATTGTAAAAGGTAAATTTTTTTCTTTAATCTTTGTTTTCCTATGTAATATTATTACCATGTGACAATAATCATTTGTTTACATATCAGGTTGTTAAATTAATATTTTTAGTATGCATATTTATAGTTTCATGAATGTTTTATTAAATTAAAATCTCCATTGCTGTTTCATTAATTGATTGATTTTATATGGTTATTTTGTGTTTTTTAATTGTTTTTGTTAATTTTAGATCGGTGTTAATATATTTTTTATCAACTATTTTTACCAGTGACAAATTAATTTTCGTTAATGTGACACAATACTGTTATTATATAAAAATAAAAAAATCATGTTGACAGAGACCATTTTGATTTATATTGTTTGTGAAAATATTAACCTGTTATCTATTAACTCATTTTCTTGTATATGTTTTTAGTTTTCAGGAATGATTATATGTACATATGCCAAAAAAATTTGGATAGTTAGGAGATAATTGTTATTCGAATTATTATCTTTTAGGCGCCTGCTAATGGCTTAGTATTAAATATTCATAAAGGTTAGAACATATGAAGCGTGTTCTGGTGATATCGTATTCCCAAAGCGGCCAATTGATCGAGGTGGTAAAAAGTTTAATCACACCTTTGCATGAGTCTGACGAGATATACATTCGTGAAGTGGTACTGAAACCCATTCCAGAGTATCCATTTCCCTGGTCATTTTCTAAATTTGTTGACGCTTTTCCGGAAACGGTGCAATTACATCCACCTGAATTAGCACCTTTTCATCTGGAGGATGAAGCACCTTTTGACCTGGTCATATTAGGCTATCAAGTTTGGTATTTGTCACCATCTCCTCCAATAACCGCATTTCTCAAGAGTAAAGAAGGAAAACGATTACTCAATGGTCGACCCGTGGTAACGGTTATTGCTTGTCGAAATATGTGGTTGATGGCCCAGGAAACCGTCAAAAAGCTTTTACATGAAAGTGGGGCGCACCTGCGCGATAACGTAGTTTTTATTGATAAAGCAAACTTTTTTGCCACATTGTTTACAACCCCATTGTGGTTAATGACAGGAAAAAAACAGCCAATTGCTAGTTTACCGCCGGCTGGAGTATCGGAAGAAGATATACGGGGAGCTAAACGTTTCGGGGATGCGTTAGTAACAGCGCTTAAAGCAGATAAAGAGAAAGTTGATTCCCCGATGTTGAAAGGGTTAGGAGCCGTATTTGTTGATCAATCTTTTATTTTCGGTGAACGAGCTATACATCGGGGATTTAGATTGTGGTCTGGATTTATTTATCGTGTAGGTAAACGGGGGAAATGGGTAAGGCGTTCTTTATTAACCATGTTTGTGATCTATTTGATACTAATGGCACTGGTTGTCGTACCGATTTCAGTGGTTATTCGCCGTTTGCTGACCGTATTTCTGAAAAAACGCCTCAATGAGTTACAAAAATACTATGAACAACCATCTGGTTCTGCCCGCTATGATGATAAAGGAGATAAATAAGTAAATGAGTAATAACGTTTATATCACTAAAGTTTCCGCCTTTATGCCGGGAAACCCCATAGATAATGAAACAATGGAATCTGTTCTTGGTTTTGTTGGTGATCGTCCATCAAGATCTCGTCATATCGTGCTCCGCAACAATGGTATTAAATATCGCCATTACGCGCTGGATCCGGAAACAGGAGAGACAACTTATTCATGTGCTCAACTGGCGGCTGAAGCAGTAAAAGGTTTGGTTGATGAACACTTTTCTTTAGATGATATGCAAAGCTTGGCAGCAAGCAGTGGTATTCCTGATCAAATTATACCGGGTCATGGTGTAATGGTTCATGGTGAACTCAAAAATAAACCTTGCGAAGTTATCTCAACTGCGGGTGCTTGTGCTGCGGGTATGACAGCGATGAAATATGCTTATTTGTCTGTTCTCTCGGGAACGACAAGTAATGCTGTTTCAACCACCTCGGAGACTCCTTCAACAGTACTACATGCCCGCAACTTCCAGAGTGAAAACGAAGCCCGGGTTGCAGAACTGGAACGGCGTCCTGAAATCGCTTTTGAAAAAGATTTTCTGCGTTGGATGCTTTCTGATGGTGCTGGCGCTGCTTTACTTGAAAATAAACCTCGACCTGATGGTGTTTCATTACGAATTGATTGGATAGATATTTACTCTTTTGCTAATGAGCAAGAGACATGCATGTACTCGGGTGGAGAGAAGTTAGCCGATGGCAGCTTGAAAAGCTGGACACAAATGAGTCAGGCTGATTGGCTGGCATATTCTGTTTTCTGTATTAAGCAGGATGTCAGATATTTAAATGAGAGGGTCGTTAAATTTACACTTAGCGAACCACTGAGACGAATAGTTGCTGCTCGTAACTTATCACCAGACTCTATTGATTGGTTCTTACCACATTATTCATCTGAATATTTCCGCATGAAATTTGCCGAGGGTCTTGAAGACATTAATTTTGGTATTGAGCAAGAGCGTTGGTTTACTAACTTAACTGTGAAAGGAAATACCGGATCGGCTTCTGTCTATATCATGCTGGATGAGCTCATGAAGTCGGATAAATTGAAAAAAGATCAGCGTATTTTATGTTTTATCCCTGAAAGTGCCAGATTCACAGGGGCATTCATGCACCTGACTGTTGTGTAAATATTCAACTCAATTAATAAAAAAAGGGGGAAACGACAAGTTTCCCCGAATATGAGTACATTAGGAAGATAATAGCGTGGAAAATTTAGAGAATCATGTCAAAAATGTTGTTGCAGAACAACTTGGAATACCTGAAACCCAGATTCTTACCACACAGACATTCGAGGAATTGGGTGCCGATTCGTTAGATAGTGTCGAGTTGATTATGGCTCTGGAAGAACGTTTCGAGATAACGATTGACGATACAGAGGCGGAAAAAATGGTGACGGTACAAAATGCCATTGATTGTATCCGTTTGAAGCTAGAATCAGCCGGCTGATTTGAAGAATTTTATTATCCTTGCAGTAAAAAAGGCACATATGGGGATTATATGTGCCTTTTTCTTAAATTTAACAGGTTATTTGAACAGGTCTGCACTGATAGTAGAAGAGCCGCCTCTGGATTGCCATTCGCGAGTGATATGGTAATACTTAGCACCTTTAGCCGCTGCGCGTTTAGCAACTTCATAGGCAACATCAGGCATGCTGTTGTAGTAACCTGAAAAGGTGATGGAATCAAAAGGTACCATCTGGGCAGCACTGATTTTATTTAATTCTTGGATTTTCGTACCATCAGGAAGTGTGACAGTGTAACGCTCGCCTTTAGAATATTGTGTTTCAAAGAAGCGGCCAATAGAACTATTGGTTGACGTTGAAGAGGCTAAACCAGGAATTTCTACTTTCTTAGCTGCTGTGCCACCTGCTGCTAATGCCGCGCGTCCTGCGTCCGAATCAGCAGGGATTACTGCTTCGTTAGCCTGAATTTGGCGTTTTGGCGCATCATCTTTGTAAACATAAGCAGTAACGGTTTGATTACCACCATCGTTGGTTGAAACCTGACGGACAATAAAAAAAGAAGCTGCACCTTTTTTCTTGGCTTCTTTTGCGATGGCTTCATTTAAATCTGGCTCATTGGTGTAAAGACCACTGACGGTTACCGTATCGAATGGTTCCAATGTTATAGCTTCTGTTTTGGGTAATTCTTTGATACCGCGGAACATACGATATTTAATTGAATTGTCAATTTTCTCTGCATCTTTGTGATACAGATCAGCTACGACGCGCAGGTTGCCACTATTATTCAGATCATCAAGGCTTTGGATATAAAATCCATCTGCACCCATTTTATCTGCCCGACGGGAAACGGCGTCGGCAGCTTCATAAATAGCATTAAAAGGACCTGTAACCGTAATACGTTTAAATGGTTTCAGTTCCGCTGCTTTTTCCGGGGATAATTCCTGAGCTGCCTGAGCAGCAGTAATACTAGTTAATGAAAGCACCGCGGCTGCGATGATCGTTGTTTTCAGCTTCATAAAAAATCCTTTCGCCTTGCGCATTAATTACTTATAACTTGCTGAACATCGTTGTGTATCACATAGCCGACAATTATTACATGTAATAATAGCTAATGTCCCACGAATTTATGCTATCAGTATGAATGAATACAAGTTCATAGAAATGGCACCATAAGTTTTCATCAACATCGCGTTTTTATCGACATCATGTTTTTATCGACATCATAGTAACTGGCACTGAAAAGTGCGAACCGGTAATACTACTTAGCTATTTTGCTTACTCATTAGTGATGGATCACCAATAATATTTTCGGCTGGTTATCAAAATATTCGTTGATAGATTTTGCTGATAGCAGTAATAAAGTTAATTTAATCGCTAAACTGGCCTCAGCAAGTAATAATCATCATTAATCTTAAGCTTTAGGAAGGGAACATTATGCGTATTGGTGTACCGAGAGAGCGACTTGCCAATGAAGCACGGGTTGCAGCCACGCCGAGTACTGTGGAACAACTGTTAAAATTGGGATTCAATGTCGTTGTTGAGAGTGGAGCAGGGCATCTGGCCAGCTTTGGGGATAGTGCTTACCAACAGGTCGGAGCTGAAATTACCGATCGTAATGATATCTGGGGTTCAGATATCATTCTGAAGGTTAATGCTCCTGAGGATGACGAGATTGCGTTAATGAAGGGAGGGAGTACGTTGGTTAGTTTTGTCTGGCCGGCACAAAACTCTGAGTTAATGCAGAAATTATCAGACCGTAAAGTCACTGTATTGGCTATGGATTCAGTACCGCGTATTTCCCGTGCACAGTCGCTGGATGCACTGAGCTCTATGGCGAATATCGCGGGTTACCGGGCGATAGTAGAAGCTGCTCATGAATTTGGTCGTTTCTTTACTGGTCAGATTACCGCCGCAGGTAAGGTTCCACCAGCCAAAGTGATGATTATTGGTGCCGGTGTTGCTGGCCTGGCTGCTGTGGGTACAGCGGGTAGTTTAGGCGCTATTGTCCGTGCGTTTGATACCCGGCCTGAAGTTAAAGAGCAGGTTCAGAGCATGGGGGCGGAGTTTCTCGAGCTGGATTTTGCAGAAGAGGCCGGCAGTGGTGACGGATATGCAAAAGTTATGTCTGAAGCCTTTATTAAGGCTGAGATGGCGCTTTTTGCGGCACAGGCGAAAGAAGTTGACATTATTGTGACAACGGCGCTTATTCCGGGGAAACCAGCACCACGTCTTATCACCAAAGAGATGGTTGAATCAATGAAACCGGGCAGCGTGATTGTTGACCTGGCAGCTCAGACGGGGGGTAACTGTGAATTAACGCAAGCAGACAAATTAGTTGTGACAGAAAATAGCGTGAAGATTATCGGTTACACTGATTTACCAAGCCGTTTACCAACGCAATCTTCACAACTGTACGGGACTAATTTGGTTAATCTGCTCAAGCTATTGTGCAAAGAGAAAAATGGCGAAATCAATATTGATTTTGATGATGTTGTTATTCGTGGCGTGACCGTCGTAAAAGAGGGAGAAGTGACCTGGCCAGCGCCGCCAATTCAAGTTTCTGCTCAACAGACAGCAAAACCGGCACCAGTCAAAGCTGAAAAGCCAGAGACTAAACCTGTTTCACCCTGGTTGAAATATGGCTTGCTGGCACTGGCTGTTATTTTGTTCGGCGGGTTAGCCAATGTCGCGCCAAAAGCGTTTTTATCTCACTTTACTGTTTTTGCATTGGCTTGTGTGGTGGGTTACTACGTGGTCTGGAATGTCAGCCATGCGCTACATACACCGCTAATGTCAGTAACTAACGCCATTTCGGGAATTATCGTTGTTGGGGCGTTATTGCAAATTGGTGATGGTGGATGGGTAAGCTTCTTCTCATTTATCGCTATTTTAATTGCCAGCATTAATATCTTCGGTGGCTTTACTGTCACTCAACGTATGCTGAAAATGTTTCGTAAGGACTAAGGGGTAATTGATGTCGAGTGGAGTCGTTATAGCGGCATATATTGTTGCTGCCATCTTATTTATTTTCAGCCTTGCGGGTTTATCTCGTCACGAAAGCGCCAAACGCGGGAATATCTTGGGTGTCACCGGGATGGCAATCGCATTGATTGCGACTATCTTCGGGCCTGATACTGGAAATGTTGTCTGGGTTATTCTGGCGATGGTGATTGGTGCGGTTATTGGTATTCGTCTGGCAAACAAAGTTGAAATGACTGAAATGCCAGAATTGGTTGCCATATTGCACAGTTTTGTCGGTTTGGCCGCGGTGCTGGTCGGTTTTAACAGCTTTATTGCTCACGATAGTTTCGCGGAACCTGTGATGGAAAATATCCATCTGACAGAAGTATTCCTGGGTGTTTTCATCGGCGCAGTCACCTTTACCGGTTCTGTAGTGGCATTTGGTAAATTGTGCGGAAAGATTTCTTCTAAGCCGTTGATGTTGCCGAATCGGCATAAATTAAACCTTGCGGCGCTGGTTATCTCCTTTGTCCTGTTAATGACCTTTGTGAAAACGGAAAGTACCGGCCTACAGGTGTTCACATTGTTGATTATGACAGCAATCGCATTGATGTTTGGCTGGCATTTGGTTGCTTCTATCGGTGGCGCGGATATGCCGGTGGTGGTTTCGATGTTGAACTCCTATTCGGGTTGGGCTGCCGCAGCTGCTGGATTCATGCTGAGTAATGACTTGCTGATTGTAACCGGTGCGTTGGTCGGCTCTTCGGGGGCGATTCTCTCTTACATCATGTGTAAGGCAATGAACCGTTCTTTTATCAGTGTAATTGCCGGCGGGTTTGGGACTGATGGTTCCTCGACCGGTGATGATCAGGATATGGGGGAATACCGCGAAGCCACAGCGGAAGACGTTGCTGAACTATTGAAAAACTCAGCGTCTGTTATCATCACGCCGGGATATGGTATGGCTGTTGCACAGGCGCAATATCCGGTACATGACATTACGGCCAAACTGCGTGAAAAAGGAGTTAAGGTTCGTTTTGGTATCCATCCGGTTGCAGGACGTTTGCCTGGGCATATGAACGTGCTGTTGGCGGAAGCCAAAGTTCCTTATGACGTAGTTCTGGAAATGGATGAAATCAATGATGATTTTTCTGATACCGATACCGTACTGGTTATTGGAGCCAACGACACCGTTAACCCTGCGGCGCAGGAAGATCCAAACAGCCCAATTGCGGGTATGCCAGTCCTGGAAGTCTGGAAAGCACAGAATGTTGTTGTGTTTAAACGCTCTATGAACACAGGTTACGCTGGCGTACAAAACCCGCTGTTCTTTAAAGATAATAGCCAAATGCTGTTTGGTGATGCGAAAGCAAGTGTCGAAGCGATCCTTCGTGCCCTGTAATTCCTTATCGCTATAACTTACAAATCCCGATTGGGTTACTGTCTCTTAGTCATATCCTGATTAAGAGACAGAACAAACGGGTAGTCCGGAGCAGTTTAATGGAATATCGTGTAAAATCGTCTCCATAATAGCTACTCCTATGTTTTCACCACCATAGATTGTTGGAACAAAAATTCCATTATTTTTGAACGGACTAAAGCGAGCATTGCCAACACCAGGATTAAATTCAGCTCCTTTGAACTTAGTTCTATGAATACGTTCAATAGGTGTACCCGCTTTCCATTTTTTGGTTTTAGCTACGGTATTTTCTGGAGGAAGCGGTATATTTTCTTGAAGTCCTTTTTTATCATCAGCCATGACGCGGTCCTTTAATTTCTTCTCTAGCTGCCATATAAACATCATCAAGTTGGGTTAATAAAAGGTCTTTTGGCTTTTTATTACTAAGCCAGCCATTCGGTGTACCGAACCAAATGGCTATTGACCAAGGCGTCTTTTTGTTCCCAAACAGCTCAATGATTTTTTTTATCACTGGCAATGGCTGGCCGCCTTCGTCTAGAGCATACAGCGGGAATAGGTCTTTGCCATTAATTGGCAATGCAAATATTTTTTTTGACTTTTTTAGCCGATTTGCCGCAGCGCTGGAATTCACCGATTTAGACCCGGCTAATTTACTGAGTTCACTTGCAGTCAGCCACTTTGAGTCAGTAAGAATCTGATTTTTTAATTTTTCAAGACGTGCTTCATTACGGGAAGTAAATTCAATTTCTGACGGTTTAGTCACAAAAGACAGCTGTTTGTGCTTATTGAATGTAGTGACAGCAGTTACTGCACTAGCTATTGCCAGCTTAACATCATAATAATCAATTGCTCTTGGCAATTTCACGACAACATATTGATCTGCCTCATCAGAAGGAATCTCAGACAAATTGATATGTTTGTCGATATCATTATTGTTGTTTGATAGCTCAGTGGTATCCATTGAAAGAAAGCTAAAGCTGACATTCTTCGATTTGTCTTGTGATTTAGTAATCATGTAGCCTCCGTATTGTATCTGCTTGAACTCGTATTTTGCGTATATTCATTATATAGATGATATAGCGTATTTATGAAAAGTGCAAAGATGGTTCGTTAGTACTCATAAACCTGAGTAATCAGATTTTCTCTCTATCTAAGTAGGCTGTTTTTACTACTTAATTTCCAATGTGTGGTATCCCTGCCAGCGATAATTCATCACTGATAATGTCCAGAATAGAATAAAAATCCCGACGACCCAAAAACCGACATTGCCCATGTTGTCGTTTAATGTCCCGATGGTGTTCCAGAAAACGCCATGTAAATTCCACTGTTCAGCGATCAGCCCAAGTGCTTCCAGCCCACCAATGAATAGCGCTACGGCAACGGAAGCGGCGGTAATGGTCATGTTGTAGTAGAGCTTGCGTGTTGGTTGGGAAAAAGCCCAACCATAGGCTCCCACCATCACAAAATTATCCAGTGAGTCGATTAGCGCCATACCGCTGGCAAATAGCGCCGGGAACACCATCAACGACCATAAAGGCAGCCCACTGAGAGATCCAGCGGCAGATATACTCAACAGCCCAACTTCGGTCGCGGTATCAAAACCCAATCCAAACAGGAAACCGACCAGATACATATGCCAGCTTTTGTTTACCAGTCGGAAGACCGAGTGAAACAAGCGGGTCATTACTCCTCCCGGTGTTGTTTCCAGCACAGTTAAATCACTGTTCGCCAGCGCTCTTCCACGTTTGATCTCCTGAAACTTCTGATAAACGCTTTTCAATATCAGTAAATTAATCAGCGCTATCACCAACAGAAAGCAAGCAGAAACCAAGGTACCAACAATGCCGCCATAGTCATGAACCCAACCCATTTGATCTTTAAACGCCATTGAAGTCAGGACAATCGCCAGGCAGGCCAGAATGACAATGCTAGAGTGTCCCAGAGAAAAGAAAGCGCCGACGGCAATAGGAGATTTACCCTGTTGCATCAGTTTACGGGTGACGTTATCAATTGCCGCGATGTGATCGGCATCGACCGCATGGCGTAGCCCATAACCGTAAGCCAACAGAGCCGCTCCCATCATGACTGCGTGATGGCGGAAAGCGATAAATGCCCAAACCCAGGCAAGTATGTTGGCGGCAATCAGAACAACAAGAAGAGAAAGTGCGTGTTTTTTATTCATATAAGAAACCTGTCAGTGTTAAACCCGCTTGCGGATGATTTCTGAAAAACAAAAACGGTAAGCATCCTCTGTACGCAATAATGTACGGTCTTTTGCTAAATCATAATACTAATTAACTTGTAATATTAACTTAGATAAACTTAAATAAAAGGTAAGAGGACTAACCTATTGTAAGGGGAGTAACTTAATTGACATATTATCATTCTGGTGTCAAAACTTTTCTACCAAAAGATATATTTTCCAATATTTAAATTGGTAAAAGAGCAAGTTTTGAATAAAGTTTGTTGGGAACAGCATATTAAGTTATAGCTTATTGACATGACAGTGCAACCGTATGGAATAACCAATTATTAGGGGGTTTTATGCAATTAACGCCAAGGGAAATTGAGAAACTCATGGTATATACACTGGCTGATGTCGCATTAAAGCGTAAGTCCCGCGGCTTAAAACTCAATTACCCTGAAGCCGTCGCTATTATTACCGCGGCTGCTCTGGAAGGGGCCAGAGAGGGGAAAACGCTGGAAGAAGTCATGGATGATTCAAGGCACGTTCTGACTAAAGAAGATGTGATGGATGGTGTCGCTGATCTCATTCCACATGTGCAGGTTGAAGCCATATTTACGGATGGCAGTCGTTTGGTGACTGTGCATGATCCCATCCAATAATTGCTGAAACAAATTATAAATAGCAGGAAAAGTTATCTGGACAAAATATTAATTTATAGTCTTGGCTCACGTATTGACGTGGAGATTTTCCGATGAAAGAAAATAATAAAGAAGATATTACTCCGTTGGGGGGATATATTCTTGCTGAAGGCCCGATATCCTTTAATGAAGATTGTCCGGCTATTCAATTAAGGATCCGTAATTCAGGTGATCGCCCTATCCAGGTGGGATCTCATTTCCATTTTTTTGAGGTGAATAAAGCCCTGCAATTTAATCGTGCGGCTGCGTTCGGCAAACGACTCAATATCACTTCAACAACCGCAATCCGTTTTGAACCCGGTGATGAAATTGAGGTGTCATTAATCCCTGTTGGTGGGAAACAAAACGTTTATGGATTTAATAATTTAGTCGATGGTTGGGTAGGTAAAATCCCGGTTGCCGCTGATGAGTATGTAGAAAAGACCTGGCTGCACGCCGGGTAATAAAACTGGGGTGATAAAACCATCAAATAAATTCAAGGTAGAGTTGACGAACATCGGAAAACTTTTCGAACAAAGGAATAAACTATGCCAACCATTTCCCGGCAGGAATATGTCGGTCTTTTTGGTCCGACTCTCGGTGATAAGATTCGCCTGGCTGATACCAATCTGTTTATTGAAATTGAGAAAGATCTGCGTGGTTATGGTGATGAATCGGTCTATGGCGGAGGTAAATCGCTGCGTGATGGTATGGGTGCCGATAACCGTATGACCAGTGAAAACGTATTGGATTTGGTGATCACCAATGTCACTATTTTGGATGCACGTCAAGGCGTCATTAAAGCCGATGTCGGCATAAAAGAGGGGCGCATTGTCGGGATAGGTAAAAGCGGTAACCCTAGTATGATGAATGGCGTTACACCTGGCATGGTGGTTGGTGTCAGTACTGATGCGATATCCGGTGAACATCTTATCCTCACAGCGGCCGGCATTGATACCCATATTCATTTTATCTCTCCCCAACAGGCTGAACATGCTTTGTCCAATGGTGTGACGACTTTCTTTGGCGGGGGTGTTGGTCCCACTGACGGAACTAACGGCACTACTGTTACCGCCGGTCCTTGGCATATTCATCGTATGTTGCGTGCTTTTGAAGGTTTACCGGTTAACGTCGGTATTTTGGGAAAAGGCCATGCTGCGGTGGCTATGCCGCTGGTAGAACAGATCAAAGCGGGTGTTGCCGGGCTGAAAGTACATGAAGACTGGGGTGCAACCAATTCTGCATTGCGTCATGCCTTACGTGTAGCGGATGAAATGGATATCCAGGTAGCGGTCCATACCGACAGTTTAAATGAAGGTGGTTATGTCGAAGATACCATCGACGCTTTCGAAGGTCGTACCATTCATACTTTCCATACCGAAGGCGCTGGTGGCGGACATGCGCCGGATATCATCAAAGTTGCCAGCCAGATGAATGTGTTGCCCAGTTCAACCAATCCCACGTTGCCTTACGGTATCAATAGCCAGGCGGAGCTGTTTGATATGATTATGGTTTGCCATAACCTTAATCCCAAGGTACCGGCTGATGTTGCATTTTCGGAAAGCCGTGTACGCCCGGAGACCATTGCCGCGGAAAATGTTTTACACGATATGGGCGTATTGTCGATGTTTTCCAGTGACTCCCAGGCCATGGGGCGGGTAGGCGAAAACTGGCTGCGGGTGATGCAAACGGCCCACGCCATGAAAGCCGCGCGGGGCAAGTTGCCGGAAGACGCGACACATAACGATAATTTCCGTGTCTTACGTTATGTCGCTAAAATTACGATTAACCCGGCGATTGCGCAGGGGATAAGCCATGTTCTGGGCTCGGTTGAAGTGGGAAAAATGGCTGATCTTGTGTTGTGGGAGCCACGTTTCTTTGGCGCAAAACCTAAACTGGTCATCAAAGGCGGTATGATTAACTGGGCGGTGATGGGTGATCCGAATGCCTCATTGCCGACACCACAGCCGACATTTTATCGTCCGATGTTTGGCGCATTCGGTAAAACCCTTCAGGAAACCTGTGTGACTTTTGTCTCCCAGGCGGCGATGGAACAAGGAGTGAAAGAGAAACTGGGTTTGGAGCGCCAGGTTATGGCGGTGCGCAACTGCCGGGCTATCTCCAAGAAAGAGATGGTGCGTAATGCTGAAACACCAACCATTGAAGTGGATGCCGAAACCTTTGCCGTCAAGGTGAATGGTGAATATGCCACGGTAAAGCCCGTCAGGACAGTAGCGCTCAATCAGCGCTATTTCTTTAGTTGATATATTTTTTGCTGTCCGGTCAGAGAATCGTTTTCTGACCGGATTAACCGATCCATGCGTTCAGAGGATTTATTTTATGATTGTTATTGAACAGATTCTTGGTAATGCCAAAAAAGATGCTTCTTGGCGAGATCGCTTGCAAGGCATCTCGCCGGATATCTTAGTACTTTCGCAATGGGAAGCGCAAAAAAGCCGTTGCCGCAAATCCACGCTTAACGGGTTGGATTTGGGGATTTCTCTTGACCGCAATCAAGTATTGTCGGACGGCGATATTTTGCTATGGGATGAAACTAAAAGGCTGGCCGTTATTGTGCAGATGAGCTTGCGTGATGTGATGGTGATTCATTTGAAGTCATTATTGTCGTTAGATTCAGAGACAGTAATGAAAACCAGTTTTGAACTTGGTCATGCTTTAGGTAACCAGCATTGGAAGTCAGTAATTAAAAATAACCAGATCTATATTCCGCTGACAGTATCAACCAAGGTGATGGATTCGGTAATGAAAACGCATGGTTTTCATGCGTTGCCTTATTCCTTTGTCAAGGGCGAAGAGATCTTGCCTTACCTCAACAATTCCGAGGCACGCTTATTATTTGGTGGCGCAGAGGATTCCGCGACACATGTTCATGTTGATAACACGTTTCTGAACCAGCATGTGATCAAATTAAAATGAATGCGCTGCGCTTAATCAGAATCATGCAGTTTGCTGATTCCGTGTTGCCTGTTGGCGCGTTTTCTTTCTCAAACGGCCTGGAATCAGCTATTCAGAGTAAAATCGTGCATGACGTGACAACGTTAAGCGATTTTACCCGGACGGCGTTGTTACAAGCGGTTAGCGGTGATGGACGGGCGGTAGCTGCTGCTTGTCAAGCATTGAATAGTGGACAGCGTGACGCTGTTATCTCCCATGATTGGGCCGTATTTAACCGTAAGTTGAATGAAGAAAGTCGCACTATGGTGACGCGGATGGGGAAAAAGTTAGCGGAAATGGCAGTTGAGGTAACTGGTGAGTCGTTGATTGCATGGTGGCTGGCGCAAATAAAGAGCGATATTGCCGCAGGTACTTATCCGATTACCCTGGCTATTGTCATGAGTGCATTAGGTGCTGCCCCGCGTGAAGTTATTGTCATGCATCAATATGGTGTGGCAATGACGATACTCAGTGCCGCTATACGTCTGATGCGCATTACCCATATTGAAATTCAACGTATCTTGTTCTCATTGAATCAGGATATTGAACTGTTTTGTGATGAGGCGGAAAAGGGGGGCGTTGAGCAGATGACATCCTATACACCGGTGACCGATGTATTGGCTGCACTGCATGTCGGTGCGTTTACCCGGTTGTTCAGTAATTAACAACCACGTCTTAATCGTGTGAGGAGATTTCTGTGAAAAAAATTACCCGAATTGGTATTGGTGGCCCGGTAGGTTCAGGCAAGACAGCTGTTATTGAAGTGATCACGCCTATTTTAATTCAGCGCGGAATAAAACCCCTGATTATCACCAATGATATTGTTACCACTGAGGATGCGAAACAGGTCAAACGGACACTAAAAGGCATTTTGGATGAGGAGAAGATACTCGGGGTGGAAACCGGCGCTTGTCCACACACTGCGGTGCGCGAAGATCCCAGTATGAATATTTCCGCGGTCGAGGAAATGGAAGCTCGTTTTCCTGATACAGATGTCGTGTTAATTGAAAGTGGTGGGGATAATTTGACACTCACTTTTAGCCCGGCATTGGCGGACTTTTACATTTATGTGATTGATGTGGCTGACGGGGAAAAAATTCCGCGTAAGAACGGGCCTGGATTGGTACAGGCGGATATTCTGGTGATCAATAAAATCGATTTGGCACCTTATGTCGGTGCCAGTCTGGCGGTGATGGAGAGTGATACTCAGGTCGTGCGTGGCCAGCGTCCTTATATCCTCACCAACTGCAAAACGGGTGAAGGCGTTGAAACGCTGGTAAATATGATCATGCGTGATTTCTTATTTACGCACTCGTTACAGGCGACACAATGACCTCTACCTGCTCGCAGAGAATCATTGGTGAAGCACATAAACGGGTTAATGAGCTTGGTTTCAACGCGCCGGAACTTGCCCTGTTTCAGGATGAACCTCCCCAGATGGCAAGCGGTGATATAGGTAAAAGCGGCTATCTGCGATTGGGGTTTGCCCGGCGTGGTGACCGCAGTATTCTGGCCCGCATGGAACGCCGGGTTCCTATTTGGTACAACGGGCGCTGTATTGGGATGAGGCGCTGCCGCAGATGCCGTGTGTATTTATGATCTCCACATCGGGATGCATATTGCAAGGGGACCGGCTGGCGCTTGACATTCATGTTGCTCAAGATGCGTTTGGCCATGCCACCACTCAATCGGCGACGAAGATTCATTCAATGGTGCATAACTATGCAGCACAGGCGCAAACTATCCAGATAGAGCAGGGAGGCTATTTGGAAATGATGCCCGATCCGGTGATACCTCATAGTGGCTCCCGGTTTATCACTGATACCCAGATAACCATTCACCCAACTGCCACGTTAATTTATTCCGAGATAATTATGTCTGGCCGCAAATACCATCCAGCTGATCAGGGGTTTAAATTTGACGTTTACTCATCACGAATTACGGCAACGGATTTCGATAACAAAATATTATTTGTTGAGCGTTATGTACTTGAGCCTAAAAAACAACCGTTGAACAGTGTCGGGGTGATGGGGCCATTTCATGTGTTTGGTAACGTGATCTTACTAACACCTCCGGTTCACCATGATCGTATTCTGGCGCGTATCACGCCTCAATACGATGCTGAAACCGGCATAGCCAGTGGTGCCAGTCGTTTACCTAATCAATGCGGTCTAATCTTCAAAGTGTTGGGAAAAGAAACTCATCAAGTTAAAGCGGGTATTCGTCTTTTCTGGCGTATAGCACGCGAGGAGATCCTTGGCGTTACACTGCCTGAACCGTTTATCTGGCGTTAAAACTTTATATCAATAAAACCCGGGACATAAAATCTGCTCCGGGTTTTAACACCAAATGGATACTTATCATTTTGTTACTGTGACTCTTTAGCCGCTTTGACAGGATATGCGAAACCGTCAGGTTTGATAGCCAGAAGGTCACATTTTAGATGGTCGATCACATGTTCTGCGGTGTTTCCCAAAAAAGCAGCAGACAACCCTGTTCTGCCCAAGATACCAAAAACGACAATACCCGCGTTCATCTCATCACACATTTCAGGAATAACATTCTCCGGTAACCCTTCATGGATATGAGTGTATTTCTCATCAATGCAGAATTTCTGGCGAAGTTCTTTCATTGAGATAAGATGTTGACCACGCAGTGCATGGTTATAAACGCTTGGGTCGAAATCAGGTAGTTCAATAGCAATATTCAGCGGTGCGACAGGATAAGCGCTGACCAAATGAATTTCGGGATCTGGCATTATCTGGCGTGCCAGTTCCTGGGTTTCTCTGACCAGTTTTAGGTTCAGTTCATAATGGTACGATTCTTCATTAGATAAATTAACCGCAACCAGAATAGAGCCCTGATCCGGCCATATCTGATCTTTTACCATCCATACTGGGCACGGGCATTTGCGTAGTAACTGCCAGTCAAGCGGGGTGAAAATCAAGGACCCCAGCTTGTCATGCTTATGTGTCATTTTCAGAAGCAAATCGTGTTCACCCGTAATGACCTCCTGGATAATGGCTTCATAAGGCCGATTGTGCCATACCACTTTTATTTCAATATCAATACCGGCTTTCAGATAGTAGTGCGCTTGTTGTTTAAGCCAGGCGGTGCGCTGGCTGGTAACACCTTTGCGCATAGCACTGGCTTCTTCAGGGGAGAGCAAGGTTGTCATTTCATAGGAGAGATCATAAATAGGTAAAAAAGCTTTAATCCGGCCACCACTACGTTGCACTATATAAACTGCACGTCTTAATGCCGGCTGATCGTCCTGACTTGGATCAATTGCAACTAAAAGGTTTTGATAGTTTGCCATAATAGTACCCTCATAGAGGCTAGACAAAATACGCTTCAATACTAAAGATAAACCAATATAGGCAAACCGAACAGGTCAGAGGAGAACCAGATCAAAAAATTAAAATGATCTGGTTTTAAGATCAGGTAACTGAAACAGATTTTTTCCCGACTAAGTCGGCCAGTTTATCCATATCTTCAATAGTGATGTATTTGCCTTTTACGCCGAGAGTATTATTGTTCTGGAAGCGTCCAAGCAGACGACTAATGGTTTCAACAGTCAGACCAAGGTAATTACCAATATCACTGCGAGTCATGGTTAAACGGAATTCTCTTGGTGAGAAACCACGTTGAGCGAAACGACGGGAGAGATTATAGACAAATGCAGCTAATCGCTCTTCCGCGTTTTTCTTAGACAGCAACAATATCATTTCTTGGTCGCCTTTAATTTCCCCGCTCATCAGACGCATCATTTGCTGGCGAAGATTAGGCATTTTACCGGACAGGTCATCCAGTGTTTCAAACGGAATTTCACAAACCATCGACGTTTCCAGGGCCTGAGCGAAACTTGGATGCTGAGTATTGAGGATGGCGTCAAAACCCACTAAATCCCCCGCGAGATGGAAACCTGTAATTTGTTCATCACCTTCTTCAGTGATGGTATAACTTTTAATGGTTCCAGAACGGATAGCATAAAGAGATTTCAACTCATCTCCTGCTTTAAACAAAGTTTGCCCTTTCTGGATAGGTTTCTTACGCTCAATGATATTATCGAGCTGGTCAAGCTCGTGCTCATTCAGGGTGAAAGGGATGCACAGCTGGCTAATGCTGCAATCCTGGCAGTGGATCGCACAACCACCAGACTGGATTCGACGAATGACACGTTTTTCCTGGATCATATGGTATGCTCATTAGAAATATTGATATAGCTCAACTTTAGCATCTCTTGATGATTCTGGTAAGAGCTATAATAGTTTTCTGCGATTTATTCGGGAAATAATGTACTATCTTAATATATTGACTATAAGAAATTATTACATTGCGTAAAGTTGATGTTCGGTCATTGCCATAGCAAGACTGTATTCAATACCTATTTTTCCGTTCTCCATAGCAATTATCTTTTAAAATCCATCTATTTTTTATTTTTCTGATAAGTCAGATTATGGCTCCATATAAAGGTTTATAGAGGAATAAGACAAATCTGAAAACATGGCTTGAATTTAAGAGCCTATTTTTGATTTTATTGCTAAATACAACTATTTAAATAATAAAGTAGTAGTATATAAAATATTCTGTAGATTCGGCCTATTGCATTAAGAGAATGGATATGAGAGTTTATCTTTTAATCGATATGTGGATGTTCTCAATAGACACGTTGATGGTCGCGGGTTTATTTGAGATCAAACACAACTGAATAACATTTACCTATAAATATTAGTTGGAGTTATAATGGATAATTATAAAAACGTGCATGTTTTGCCGAAAAGTCAGTATTTGACTTCTTTGCATACAAAAGCGCGTAATCGTAAAGCCGAACAATCGGAATTTGTATTTTATTCTGATCGGATCATTCGTTTATTATTAGAGGCAGCATCTGAGTTGCTACCCTATATCTCTCATAATATTCAAACCCCAATTGGGGATATTTATAATGGAGCGATTTTAAATACTAAGCTTTGTGGTGTGTCGGTAATACGTGCGGGAGAAAGTATAGAGGGCGAGTATCGAAGAATGTATCCTGATTCCCCAACGGGAAAAATTCTTATTCAAAGAGATAAATTGACAAAACTTCCTCATTATTATTATTCGAACTTACCTGATGATATTGCAGAGAGAACTATTTTACTTTTTGAGCCTATGTTGGCGACGGGAGGATCATTAGCTAAGGCTATCGATTTATTAAAAGAAAGAGGAGTACCGGAAGATAATATTATTGTTGTTAATTTTCTTTCTTCTCCTGTTGGTCTTAATAGAATCATGACATCATATCCTAAAATTCAACTGATTACTTCTTCAATTGAGAATGGGCTTAATAAAGATGCTTTTATGAATCCTGGCATAGGTGATTTTGGTGATCGATATTTTGGAACGTATAAACCATCGTGAATGCGATATAACAAAAATAGATTAATTATCTTTTAGATCTGAAAGGATGACATATGCCACATATTAATATAAAACATTTTCCTGCCAATCTCCCACAAGAAGATAAAGATATCTTATCTTTAGAATTGACGAAGGTGGTAAAAAAAGTGTTTGGTTGTAAAGAGGATGTTATTTCCATTTCATTAGAGCCGATCGAAAAGGCTAAATGGAATGAAGAGGTTTATTTTTCTGAAATTAAATTTAAAGAAAATTTGTTGATTAAGTCTCCAGGTTATTAAATTATTTTAGTCATTATTTTTATAATTAATAATTTTTTAAAGGTATTTTTTAATGAATAAAATAATCATTTTCGATTTAGACGGTACATTGTTTGATACTTCTCGAGCAATAGTGGAAACATTCAATGCTGTTTTTAAGGGATTAAACATTCCATTAGTAGGAAATGAAAACATCTGTACTACAATTGGTCTTCCTTTAGAGAAAGCATTTGCAACGCTCTTAAATATATCGCCTGAAGAGGCGTTAATCTCTAAAGCTGTTGAACAATATCAATTACAGTATCGTCGATGTATTCTACCGAAAGCAAAGGAATTGTTATTTCCTGGTGTTGAAGATGGATTAATCTCTTTAAATAAAAAGGGAATAAAATTATCTGTAGCGACCAGCAAATTTACCGCAAGTGCGACAGCATTACTTAAGGCTGCGGGAATAGACGCTGTGTTTGACAGGGTAATTGGTGCTGATCACGTTTCAAAACCTAAACCTGATCCAGAATCAGGAAGGAAAATTTTGGAATATTACGGTGCTGTACCAGAGATGGCTGTTATGGTAGGTGATACCACTCACGATATTTATATGGCAAGTGCAGCTGGCATGCGATCAATAGCAGTGACATATGGTATACATAGTATCGGTATGTTGGAAGAAGCTAGGCCAACCTGGATTGCTGATTGTTTTGATGACGTACTCCATATTATTGAGGAGAATATACTTAAGTGATTAATACAATAAGAAATATCTTATTGGCAGTTATTGGTGGAAGTCTACTGACGTTGATGATTTACACCAATAGCATACTGTCGGAAAGTACAACACCCTTTTTTGCATCATGGGTAGCTCATGGTATTGGCGCGCTTGTTGCTTTGATATTGTTTATTATTGTGGCTAAATTCTTTTCTAGGAAAGAAATAGATGAAAAGAAACATAGGAAATCGAATATTCCTATATGGTTTTATCTTGGTGGTATTCCTGGTGCGCTTACTGTTGTGCTAGCGGCTGTTGCAATTAATGGTGGGTTACCCTTGTCTAGTACAATTTCATTAGGATTAGTTGGGCAAATAGTTTTTGGTTTGGTTGCTGATCATTTTGGACTTTTAAGAACAAGAAAAAGAAAGATAGTGATACAAGATTTATACATTATTTTCTTTGTTCTATTTGGCAGTATGTTAATTCTGTTTGGGGGAAGCAACTAATGCTAAGTTTGATTTTTATTGCCTTTTTAAATGGCATATTTATAGCGGCGACAAGGACGATTAATGGGCAGTTAAGTGTCTCAATTGGTTCTTTTGGTGCTTCGCTTTGGAATCATATAGGTGGTTTTTTTCTCTTAACAGTGATATTGACACTTTTATCGAGCTGGCAATGGAACGAATGGGATTTTGGCTCTATCCCAATAGCGGCTTATATGGGTGGGGTGTTTGGCGCTCTGTTTGTGGCAGTCAGTAGCTATATTTTTCCTAAACTAGGGGCGATGAATGCCGCTATCCTTGTTATTGCAGGGCAAATGTTATCAGCGGTACTGCTGGATTGGCTATATCAGGATATGACTCCTGGATTGGCAAAGATTGTTGGGGTACTGTTTGTATTAGTGGGAATTTATCTAACTAGAAAAACAACTGAGTCAAAATAAGAATAGAATCAACGATAAGGTAAAAAAATGATTAACAAACTACTTAATGATCGTTCATATCATATTGAATTTAACGGTCACCTTACTAATCACGTTAAACAGGCTGTTATAGCGCTGCATGGTTTAGGGATCAGTGCTGGCAGAATTAAAGACTATTATGATAATTATGCTAAATTGACGCCTTATGGTATGGGACTGGAACCCCCTAAAACATTAAAGCATGTGATAGATAGTACGAACTGGAGACATTTCTTGGGTAAGCGAACAAGTTATTCTTCTTACTGTGATTATTTTGAAGAGGAGATTAAAAAGAAAGGGATTGAGCAGGTATTGCAAGAATATATGCCGACGCTTTTGTCTGGGTGGGCTGGTGCATTAACTCACGGTACCATTCATTTAGGTTGGGCATTGGATATTGATCATCCTTGGATGATTATTGAAGGGCTTGCTTACATGGCATTCTCATACGTTCCTTGTTATTCAGAGCGCGCTTTTATTGATAGTTCGCTAAACGATAAGAACGCTTTTGATTCTATATTGAGAATTTCAACGCTGTGGGAGGGGAGAAAAGCAGAATTGACCGATTGGGTGAATTCGTTGATTGATAATGAAGATCTGGCCGATACTGATTTAACACATCCTGAATTAAAGAGATCGGGACTTCAATATCGTATTGCGCGTATCTTAATGCAAGGACACCCAGAAATATATCGTTTGCCGGTTTGGATTGAGACACAAGATGTAGAAGAAAGTTGGGCTCAGTTATTCTATGTCGTAACATTGATTTATCTCGCTAAACCCGGTGATTTTCTGTTTCTTCATTTGGTTACCTCATTGTTTGCAATGAAAAATATCGCTTCACGTTTACCTGTTGAAGAAAGTAAAAATATTATTAAATGTTATTGGGTTGGCATGTTGTGCATTCTGTTTTCAACAACTGATTTATCGAAGCCTGCCAAATTTTCTGCACTTAATCAGGCTTATTCATTCAGGCAAGACGAAATAACTTATCCTGTCTGGGAACAGGAGTGGTCGCATATTATTGCCAGGGCATTAGAGGAAGAAGAAGAACATAACCCGAAACTGGTTTATGTCATGAATCAATTGTGGAAAAAATATGATCTAACCATTTATAGGGCAGCAGCAAATCAATTTACAAGTACCCCTTTGCTTCCTCCTTCTTTCGAAGAAGCACCGATTGAATAATAATTGCTAGGAATAGTCGTATTCTTTTTATTTTTCAGGAGTTATTGAATAATCACAATTTAAATTTTTTGATTTCATAGTCTAATAAATTAATTTTTTTAGATAATCTTTAAGGTATTGTCTTATACAAATGCCAGATTACTTATAGTAATTGGTAGGGATATTCATTTGCCTAGAAGAATGTGTCTTTGTTGAAACTAATTGATTGAGTGATTTTAGTGAAAAATAAACCATAAATCATGAGTAAAAAGACACTTATAATTTCGTAGATAAAATTTCATTTTTAACTACGGCGATATTCATTTTATTATTATATAAAGTTATTGAAAATGTTAGAAAATAATATTACACAATGTGACTCAATTACTGATGTTTATCTTGAAGAAGAAGCAATAACATTGATGGATATGCTTGAGAGTCAACTTAAGCACCAGGCAGATGGATATGCTGTTATTGATAAAGAAGAATCGCTCAGTTACGCTGATTTCTATTTGAGAGTAAAAGAGATTGGGTATTGTCTGTCAGAAATTGGCTCAAAAAATTCGGTGGGTATTGGGCTTTTTTGCGACCCTTCTATAGATTTAATTTGTGGTGCATGGGGTATTTTATCAGCGGATAAAGCCTATTTACCGTTATCGCCTGACTATCCAGCTGAACGCCTCAAATATATGATAGAAGATTCTGGCATTGATGTGATTTTTGCGCAATCGCATTTAAAAGCACAGTTACAGGACATTGCACCAAAATCAGTATTAATTATGACACCGGAAGATGTCGCTCTGACGATAAAAACACGAACAATAGAAGACATTCTGGGTACGGTTCAAGTTCCTAAACCCACCAGTCTGGCTTATATTATTTATACCTCTGGTAGCACGGGTAAGCCAAAGGGAGTCATGATTGAACATCACAGTATTGTAAATCAAATGAGATTTCTTGCAAAAACGTTCAGGTTAGGATCTCATTCTCGGATTTTACAGAAAACACCAATGAGTTTTGATGCGGCTCAATGGGAAATTTTAGCACCGGCAATAGGTGGTCAAGTGATTATGGGTCCTTTAGGATGCTATCGCGATCCGGATGCAATTATCAAAACTATTCTTCAACACCAAGTGACGACTTTGCAATGTGTTCCTACTTTGCTACAAGCGTTACTGGATAATCCTAATTTTTTGGATTGCTTATCACTGACTCAAGTATTCAGTGGGGGAGAAGCGCTGACAACCAAATTAGCCGCGCAATTTTTGAATAGTTTTACTCACTGTGAATTAATCAATTTATATGGTCCAACAGAATGTACGATTAATTCATCGTATTTCCGGGTGACAAATGAGACTTTGCCGAATTATCAAACGTCTATTTCAATTGGTACACCTGTAGATAATATAGAATACTACGTTCTTGATGATGATAGATTACCTGTGGCGGTTGGAGAAATTGGTGAACTTTATATTTCAGGTGTTCAGTTAGCACGTGGCTATTTGCATAAACCAGAAATGACAAAAGATAAATTTATTTGTAATCACCTTGTATCAGGAACTCAACATCAGTGGTTATATCGAACGGGAGATCTGGTGACCAGAGGGGCTGATGGTAATACTTATTTTGTTGGTCGGGCTGATAGCCAGGTCAAGTTACGAGGTTACCGTATTGAGCTTGATGAAATACGTCATGCGATTGAAGAACATAGCTGGATAAAGACGGCGGCAATGTTAATTAAGAAGGATGCCAGAACGGGTTTCCAAAATCTCATAGCCTGTGTGGAATTGGATGAGAAAGAAGCCGCGCTGATGGATCAAGGTAATAGTAGCTCACATCACAAATCAAAAGCCGATAAACTACAGGTGAAAGCCCAACTTTCTAATTCTGGTTGTCGAAGTGAAGAATTGTGTGAAAATCGTCCTACAGTCTTACTTCCTTATCAAGAAGGGGAGATAAAACAAAGAGAATATGCATTTGGGCGCAAGACATATCGCTATTTTGAGGGAACAGAAATAACGGTAGAGAAACTAAAAAAATTGCTGACAGCCACTCAATCGAATGAAATTTACTCTTTGTCACTGAGTCATTTAACCCTCAAAGATTTCGGTTATGCGTTGCGTTATTTTGGTCAGTTTACCAGTGATCAACGTTTATTGCCCAAATATGCCTATGCTTCACCGGGCGCTCTCTATGCGACACAAATGTATTTTGAATTGCATAATGTTCTCGGTTTGGATGCAGGGATTTACTATTATCATCCCGTGACACATAAGTTAATAAAGATTTCAGCATTGCGTCGTCGGCAAAAGCCAACGATAAAAGTGCATTTTATTGGCAAGTATGAAGCCATTGAGCCCGTTTATAAGAACAATATACAAGAAGTTCTGGAAATGGAAGCGGGTCATATGATGGGTCTTTTTGACGACGTATTACCGGAAATTGGCTTGAGTATTGGTAAAAGTGAATATCAAGATGAATGTCCGGAGTGGTATGATGGTGATATTCAGGATTATTATCTTGGTGCATTTGAAATATGCAGCTATGAAAATGGATTGCCGCTATTTGAGACTGACATTTATTTACAAACACATGCCAATAAAATACCTGAGATGCCGTGTGGTTTATATCACTTTTCTAACGGAGAATTTGTACGAATAAGTGATGATATTGTCCGGAAAAAAGATGTTATCGCGATTAATCAGCAAGTTTATGATCGTTCCAGTTTTGGTTTGTCAATTATTCCACGTTGTGTTCCTGAATGGCATTATTATATGACACTGGGTCGTCGGTTACATACGTTACAAAGTAATCCATTGTATATTGGATTAATGTCATCTGGTTACAGTTCGGAGAGCAATAACGATTTACCTTCGGCGAAAAGGATGCGATCTATTCTCAATGCACTTGATAAACCTATGGCGGCATTTTATTTCTGCATAGGTGGGGGTATTAGCCAAGTGCAATATATGTGTGAAGGCATGAAAGAAGATGTTGTTCATATGAAAGGGCCAGTTGAGATCATTAAAGATGATCTTCATCAACAACTCCCTCAATATATGATTCCAAATAAGGTATTAGTTTTCGATAAATTACCCTTGACAGCCAATGGAAAAGTAGATTATCAGTCTTTATCAGAGTCTAAAGCCGTGGAAAATGTTTCAACACAGCGTCCATTGGTGCCATTACATACAGATACTGAATTAAGGCTTGGAAAAATTTGGATGGAAGTACTGAAATGGGATTCAGTATCTGCTCACGATGATTTTTTCGAAAGTGGGGGTAATTCTTTGATGGCTGTTGCTATGGTTAATAAAATCAATGCGACCTTTAATATTCGCTTTCCGCTACAGATACTTTTTCAATCTCCTAATATAGCAGAATTGGCTAAGTGGATTGAACAAACAGATTCTAAAACAATATCAAGATTAATTTTATTGAATCAGGCAAGCAAGGACCCCATTTATTGTTGGCCGGGTTTGGGCGGATATCCTATGAGTTTGAGATTGCTTGCTAATAAAGTTGTCCCGGGCCGGGCATTTTATGGAATACAGGCATATGGGATAAATGAGAGTGAAATACCATTTTCTTCTATCCAGAGAATGGCAGAGGAAGATATTAAAGAGATAAAGAAAATACAACCAGAAGGGCCATATACATTATGGGGATATTCATTTGGTGCTCGAGTAGCATTTGAGGCTGCATACCAGCTTGAACAAGCGGGAGAAGAAGTTAACGCGTTGAATTTATTGGCACCGGGATCTCCCTATCTTCATATGAAGCAAGAGAAATATACGGATAAAGGCGCTGAATTTACTAATCCGGCTTTTGTTCAAATACTTTTTTCTGTATTTTCTCGTTCAATCAATAGTCCAATGGTTAAAACTTGCTTAGAACAGGTGAATAGTGAAACGACATTCATTAACTTTATATGTAGTCGTTTTAAAAACTTGGAGCCATCATTAGTAAAACGTATCGTTAGGATTGTGACTTTGACTTATGATTTCAAGTACAGTGTTGATGAGCTTTATTACCGATACCTAAAGGCACCTATAACTATTTTCAAGGCGAATAGAGATAATGATTCATTTATCGAAAAATCGGATGTGGTTTCATTAATGTCTCCTAAAATAATTGAATTAATATCGGATCACTATCAACTGTTAGAAAAGGAAGGGGTTGCTGAGATTGAGAAAATAATCTAGATTTTAAATTTACCGTAATATAGAAATATAAGCTGAAAGATTCAATAAATAGATATATTATCTCTAATGTTATATTTGGTTGATAATATCAAGAAAATTAAAAGGTATATATAGCATGAATATTAGCAATAAAGTTCCATTTAAGTTCAGCCTTGAGGTAAAAGAAGCACTTGAATTAGGAAAGCCTGTTGTTGCTCTGGAATCCAATGTGATTACCCATGGTTTGGATTACCCGGATAATGTCACAACAGCTAAGAATGTTGAGCGGGCTGTTCGTGAAAGTGGGGCAATACCCGCAACGATAGGAATAGATAAGGGGGAATTTTTGATTGGGATGTCAGATGAGCAAATTGAGAAATTTGCGACAGCATCTCACGTGCCAAAGGTCACGAGTCGAGATATTCCGGTCGTGTTAGCGAGTGGCGGTATGGGGGCGACAACCGTGGCATCGTCAATACTTGCAGCAGAAATAGCGGGTATTAAATTCTTCTGTTCTGCGGGTATTGGTGGGGTACATCGAGGTGCAGAGACGAGTATGGATATATCAGCAGACTTGACTCAGTTAACGCGTTCCCGTGTTGCTGTAGTATGTGCTGGCGCAAAAAATATCCTCGATATTGGATTAACATTGGAGTTTTTGGAGACATGGAATGTGCCAGTCATATCCTATCAGTCGGATGATTTTCCGGCATTCTATTGCCGTTCCAGCGGATTCAAAAGCCCGCAACGTGTTGATGAGCCTGCCGTAATGGCTAAAGCGATTGAAATAAATTGGATGTTGCCGGGAGGAAAAGGAATATTAATTACGACGCCAACCAAGCCCAAGGATGCGATAGAGAGTCAAAAGATTGATATGATTATACAACAAGCGGTATTAGAGGCTAAGAAGAATAATATTGTTGGTAATTCGTTAACAAAATATCTGATGAGAATGATTGACCGAGAAACGGATGGCATCTCGGCGAAAGCTAATATGGCTGTATTAGTGAATACCGCAGAAGTTGCGGGAAAGTTAGCGGTAGCCCACGCCTTTTATAAAAATAGAGGTTGGTCTTAGCCATTATTTTCATCATTTTGGCGTGCTGATTATCATATTTAGCGATTTTCTAATGTGTTAACTTTTCCGTAATGCAGGTAAAAGTCTCATTCAGTGCTGAGGGAGTAAAATCAGCGGTAAATGGCGTGCAAGATCGCCAATATACCGTTGATATCCTCAGCGGTTGATAAGGAAATTAATCGCTGTTTTTGGCATTATGCTTTCTCTGGTACATTTTGTTTAACCACCATAAACAGTTGTCTTTTATATAAGATCGTCAACTTGCCCGCTAATTTTTCAGGTGAAACTTACCTTGGCAGATCCCAAACCGAGTAAGTTAATTTTCAACTGATCACCGGCATGAACAGGCACCATAGTAGCAAGGGAACCTGAGAGAATAATTTCTCCCTGGCGTAGCGTCGTATCCAGCGTTCCTAGCATATTCGCCAGCCAAGCAACGGCGTTGGCTGGATGCCCCAGAGCGGCGGCGCCAATGCCCGTGTCAATTAGTTTACCGTTTTTCTCCAGCGTCATTGTAACGGCAGCTAAATCAATTTCTGATGGCAGACGGGTTCCATTTCCAATCACAAACAATCCTGAAGAGGCATTATCAGCAATGGTATCGGTGATTTTTATTTTCCAATCACGGATACGTGAATCGACAATTTCGATACAGGGCACGACATAATCTGTTGCTTGCAGTACATCTTCTGCGGTAATACCAGGACCACGTAAGTTGCGTTTCAGGATAAAGCCAATTTCACCTTCAGCCTTCGGAGCAATTAACTGTTCAATGGGCACAGTAGCATTATTTTCGTAATACATATCTGAGGTGAGAATGCCAAAGTCTGGCTGATCTACGTCCAATATATCCATCACTGCCTGGCTGGTGATACCAATTTTCTTACCGACAATTCGTTCATCGGTTGTTTCCAGACGGCGGGCAATAACTTTTTGCTGGATGAGATAAGCATCGTGTAATGTCAGTTTTGGATATTCATCAGAAATCGGGGTGATAGCCTGATTATTCCGCCATGATTGAAACAATTTTTCGCCAAGATAGTTTATTACGTTATTCATTGGTTGTTGCTCCTGATCAGGCGACAAAAGTGATATTCCGGGGGGAATATCACTCGTCTGCAAGTAACATTATTTGTTGCCGTTTAGCAGAAAATCGATGTGAATTCGATTGAACGTGTCTGGATCCTCATATTGAGGCCAGTGACCACATTTTTCCATCACGACAAAACGGCTGTTTTTGATAAGTCCGGCAAGTCGCTGGCCTACGGAAACCGCGGCGGTTGGATCGTGAGTTGTCCATAGCACCAGAGTTTCGGCCTGAATTTTTGCCAGCTCATCTTCGGTCAGAAGATTACGCAGGCGGGTATCCATGTCTTGCAGGCATATAATGTTTTCCATTGCAGGTAACATATCCGGCTGACGATAAATTGCAAAACGGGATTCAACCAGGTCTTCTGTCACCATCGCAGGATCTTCCATCAGGAATTCAAGGCGTTTGCGGGTGGCTTCCAGATCCGGGTTTTTCACTGCATTCAGGCTCAGAGTGCGCAAGCGTTCCATCACATTTGGATCGGCAATCATACCTCCCGCGGTATTCAGCACCAGACGGCGAATATATCGCGGATATTTTGCCGCAAAGCGGGCGGCGACCCATCCACCTAAAGATTCACCGGAAAGGTGAATTTTCTTCAGATTTAATGTTTCGACAAAATCCCGCAAGTGTTCTACATAATCGATAATTTCATAAGAGCGGACAGGTTTATCAGTGAAACCATGTCCTAACATATCAATTGCCAGTACGCGAAAATGTGCAGCATGAGGCAGAACATTACGCATATAGGCTTCCAGATGACCACCAATACCGTGCAAGAAAATCAGGGTTTCAGGGCCGCTGCCAGCTTCAAGTACGCGGGTTTTTATCCCTTTCACATCAATATGGTGTAAATGAACTTCACCACCAGCAATGGCTGACCAAAGCGATCGTAACTCAGGTTGTACAGATTTATGTTGACGGCTTGTCGTTGACATAACAATATTTTCCTTACTTGTTTCGGGTTAATTTAATGTTAATATAACGACAACGAGCAATATTAACTAATACTTAGTATGTCTAATCTGAAATGTAAAAACGATAATGCTTACTTTTTATAGATATTTATTTTCAACAATATCTATTAAATGTGATAATAATTCTGATGTGTTGTCTTTTCGCCATGCCATTATTAGCTCTATTGTCGGTGAATATCCTGATAATGGCCGGCAAACAACAGCATCTGTCATGATGCTGGTAATATAGAATGGCACTATGGCACACCCTAAATTCAGGCTGACCATGTTTAAAATTAATAACAGATTGTTAGCTGTTTGAATAATGTTTGGTGAGACATTATATTCAGAAAAATAATTTTCTATAGTCTGTTGTAATATGCCGGATTGTGCTGGATCAGGAATAATAAAATTTTCACCATGTAAGTCTTCGACTGAAATTTTCTCACAATATCTTAGCCTATGATTAGCAGGCATTAGCACTACCAATGGTTCATTAAGAATAACTTTAAAATCAATATAATCACTCTTTATTGGTGAGCGCATAAAAGCGACATCAATGTCACCTTGTAGTAATTTCTCTTCTTGCCCTGGATTAAATAAACTAATAAGTTCTATTTTAGCTTCAGGATGAGAAAGGCGAAACACTGGGATCACTTCAGGTAATACTTTAACTTCTGCTGATGGGACAAATCCAATGGTAAGCACAATTTGTTCTTGTGCTGCTCTGCGTGCCATTTTTTTTGCTTTTTCTGCATTATCAAGAATAATCCTAGCCTGTTGGAGAAAAACTTCCCCGGCTTTGGTTAAAGAGACTCTGCGTTTATTTCTTTCTAATAATGTAGATCCAATATAGTCTTCTAAATCTTTTATTTGCTGGCTTAATGAGGGTTGTGCGGTATGCAATTTTTTTGCGGCTTTAGTAAAGTTTAATTCTTCTGCTACTGCAATAAAGTATCGTAAGTGTCTTAATTCCATTGCCGTTTCCTCTACATATCGAAAAAAAGTCTCAATTTAAACAAACAATGTATTTCACAAATTATTAATCTATTAATAGCATTAATTTTGCATGTTGGCAAAAAGTCAACTTTTCTTTTACATGAGGATCAATAATATGACATTGAGCAAAAACTCAGATATTTACCGCCTGATTGATGCCCGAGCCGGTCGTGTAACTCCTCAGATTTATATTGACCCTGAGCTCTATCAGTTAGAACTCGAAAGAATATTTGGTCGTTGTTGGCTCTTTTTGGCTCATCACAGTCAAATCCCGCGTCCGGGAGATTTTTTTAATACTTATATGGGAGAGGACAGTGTTGTTGTTGTCCGGCAGAAAGATGGTTCCGTTAAAGCCTTTCTAAATCAATGTCGTCACCGCTCAATGCGGGTTTGTTACGCGGATAGTGGTAATACCCGTGCGTTTACTTGTCCTTATCACGGTTGGTCATACGGTGTTGATGGGCGATTAGTTGACGTTCCACTGGAATCGTGCGCCTATCCACATGGGCTTTGCAAAGAGAAATGGGGACTTCAGGAAGTTCCGAGTGTGGAAAGTTATAAGGGTTTGATTTTCGGTAATTGGGATACGACAGCGCCCTCCTTGATTGATTATCTTGGTGATATGGCCTGGTATCTTGATGGCGTGCTTGATCGTCGTGAGGGAGGAACAGAAGTTATCGGTGGTGTACAAAAGTGGATCATCAACTGTAACTGGAAATTACCTGCTGAACAGTTTGCTGGCGATCAATACCACGCTTTATTTAGCCATGCCTCTGCTGTACAGGTCTTGGCTGTAAAAGAGGGCGACAATGAAAAAGCGTTAGGTGCCGGTCAGACTTCCCGGCCGGTTTGGGAAACAGCAAAAGATGCAGTGCAATTTGCTCAAAATGGTCACGGTAGTGGATTTTTCCTGACTGAAAAACCTGATGCCAACGTCTGGGTTGATGGTGCCGTCGCCCATTACTATCGTGAAACCTACGCCGAAGCAGAGCAACGACTGGGGAAAGTCAGGGCACTGCGTCTTGCGGGCCACAACAATATTTTCCCGACACTTTCCTGGCTTAACGGTACAGCGACAATGCGAGTGTGGCATCCACGTGGACCAGGCCAAGTGGAAGTATGGGCATTTTGTATTGCAGACAAAGCGGCTTCACCAGAGGTAAAAGAAGCTTTTGAAAATAGTGCAACCCGTGCATTTGGTCCGGCAGGTTTTCTCGAACAGGATGATTCAGAAAATTGGGTGGAAATCCAGAAGGTACTCAGAGGCTACAAAGCCCGTAACAGCACGTTGTGTATGGAAATGAGGCTGGGACAAGAAAGAGTACGGGACGATGGTATTCCAGGCGTGACCAACTATGTTTTTTCCGAAACTGTCGCTCGTGGCATGTATCAACGCTGGGCTGACTTACTGACCAGTGAAACTTGGGATGAGATAGAGGAAAAAAGCCGGGCTTATCAGCAGGAGTTGGTCAAATGAAAGAGTTAATTGTCAATCAAGAAAAGCGAGTATCGCTAGAGCTGCATTATGAAATAAGTCAGTTTTTGTATTACGAAATAGCGTTACTGGATGACTGGAAATTTCGGGACTGGCTTGAGCTGTTATCAGAAGATCTTAGTTATACCATGCGCACCATTGTTAACGCCCAAACCCGCGACCGCCGCAAAAGTATCCAGCCTCCAACCACTTGGTTATTCAATGATAATAAATTTCAGCTTGAACGCCGGATTGCCCGGTTAGAAACCGGTATGGCATGGGCAGAAGAACCGCCATCCCGTACTCGTCATCTACTGACAAACTTGGTGATTACTGAAACCGATTTGCCAGACCAATTTCATGTTCAGTCCAATTATCTGCTGTACCGTTCACAAAAAGAGAAAGATGAAGCTTTTTATGTGGGTAAACGGCTGGATTGTGTTCGCCGCAATCTGAATACGGGTAGCTGGCTGGTTTGCAGACGTGAAATTACCTTGGATCAAGCCGTCTTAACTTTCCATAACTTGAGTGTCTTATTCTGATGAGCCAGTTATTTGCATGTACTGTTGAAGAATTGCCCGATGGAGAAGCGCGTAAGGTGGAATACACACCGGATATTGCGCTGTTTCACTATAACGGCGAATTCTTTGCTGTTGATGACAGGTGCAGTCATGGTAATGCCTCTATATCCGAAGGGTATCTGGAAGACAATGCGACAGTTGAGTGTCCACTGCATACGGCCAGTTTTTGTCTTAGAACCGGGAAGGCGCTTTGTCTTCCTGCAACAGATCCATTGAAGACGTATCCTGTTGTTGTTGAAGATGGAAAAATTTATATCACTGTTTTGGAGGAACAATAATGAGTTGGATTAAAGATCAAGTCATTTTATTAACAGGTGGTGGCTCCGGTTTAGGTTTGGCTTTAGTAGAACGTTTTATTGCAGAAGGCGCCAAAGTTGGCGTATTGGAGTTATCGGCGGAAAAAGCGACAGCTCTGGCCCATTGTTTTGGCAAAGATATCTGTGTTGTTCAGGGGAATGTCACCTCTTTTGCAGACAATGAGCGGGCAGTGGCTGAAACTGTCCGATATTTTGGCAAATTGGATTGCTTTGTTGGTAATGCCGGGCTTTGGGATCACAAAACCAGCCTGCTTGATGCGTCAGCAGAACAGATTGACAAAGGATTTGATGAACTGATGGGTGTTAACCTGAAAGGGTACATTCTGGGGGCCAAAGCGGCATTACCTGCGCTAACAGCATCAGAAGGCAGCATGATTTTTACGTTGTCGAGTTCATCATGGTTTTCTGGTGGAGGGGGGGTGTTGTATACCGCCAGCAAACATGGCGCAGTCGGGATGATCCGCCAGTTAGCATATGAACTGGCACCGGTTATCCGAGTTAATGGTGTCGCGCCGTGTGGAATGCCAAGTGATCTTCGTGGCCCGGCCACATTATCCCAACAGGATAAATGCATCACAGACAGTCTGCCACTGGAAAGTATTGGTGCAGTTTTACCTTTGCAATTCACGCCTCAGCCGGAAGATTTCACCGGCCCATATGTCATGCTCGCTTCCCGTACAAACAACCGTACCTTAACCGGTGTCATGATAACCGCTGACGCCGGATTAAGTATTCGCGGAGTTCGCCAGACCATTGCGGGGATTATGTCACCGGATAAAAAGGGGAATTCAGATGACCGTTAAATTGATTTGTACTTCACACACACCTTTGATGGATTTTTGTTCTCCACCTGGAACGACAGAAAAGCATGTTCGGCAGGTGTTTCAACAACTGGCTGAACAGGTGAAAGAATATGATCCAGACTTGATAGTGATTTTCGCACCTGACCATTTCAATGGTTTTTTTTATGACCTGATGCCGGCATTTTGTGTTGGGGTCAGAGCGAATGCAGTGGGGGACTGGGATATTGGCAACGGTCCACTCAATGTGCCTGAAAACACCGCGAAGGATCTCATTTCTGCTTTGTACGACACCGGTATTGATGTTGCCCAATCCTGGCGTATGCAGGCTGATCATGGTTTTGTTCAACCATTGATGTTGCTTTGCCAGGATTTACAGCGCTATCCAACTGTCCCAGTCTTTATTAACTGTGCCGCCAATCCATTACCGACATGCCGCCGTACTGTTGCGCTCGGTCGTGCGATTGGACGATTCTTGTTTAAAACAGATCAGCGGGTATTGTTGCTAGGTTCTGGTGGTTTATCACATGATCCACCGATATCGCAGATTGGACAGGCTTCGCCGGAAGTAGAAGAAGGTCTGATCGCCGGGAGAAACCCGACAAAAGAGGCGCGTCAACGACGGCAAAGCCGGGTGATTGCGGTTGGAGAATCGTTGGCTCGTGGTGAAAATGTTGCAGCTCCGTTGAATCCTCAGTGGGATGAAGAATTATTGAGTATTTTTTGCAGTGGCGATATACAGCGCCTTGCTTCATTGACGAATGGCGGGATCGCTATTCAGGGTGGTAAGGGGGGACAGGAAATCCGCTGTTGGATTGCTGCTTTTGCGGCGCTTTCTGTTTATGGCGAATATAAAGCCCAACGACATTATTACCAACCTATCAAGGAATGGCTGGCTGGAATGGCAATGGTCAGTGCTCAACCTGTGACCCAGATAGGAGCGTAATATGCGAGATCAGATTTTTATTATTGTCGGAGCAGGGCAAGCGGGGGCGATGGCTGCCGCAACCTTAAGGCAGCAACAGTTTGATGGCGATATTATTTTAATTGGTAAAGAATATCATGCACCTTATGAGCGGCCGACTTTATCAAAAGAGTATTTAATGAACGCGGAAGAGGAACCTAAATACCTGTTTTCCGAAGATTTCTATCTGAAAAACCGGATAGATTTGCGGATGGGGCAGCCAGTCGATCGTATTATTCCTGCGGAACATGGCGTAGTTTTGGAAAATGGCGACAAGCTCAGATATGACAAACTCCTGCTCACTATGGGGGCAAGAGCCAGACGGTTTCCGCTACTCGATCAACTGGGTGAAAATGTTTATACCCTGAGAACATTGGATGATGCGCAACGTTTACGTCAGGCGGTGAAAAAAGGTAAACGGGTTTTGATTGTCGGCGGGGGTGTTATTGGTTTGGAACTGGCGGCAACTGCCTGTGAACTGGGCGCGAGTGTGACGGTTATCGAACAAGCGGATAACATTATGGGGCGTTGCGCACCTCCGTTGTTGCAGGATTATCTTTTAAATCGTCATCAGGAAAAAGGGGTGCAATTCTTCCTTGATATTAATATTGTTTCCGCACAAAGGCAGGGGAATGAACTAGTTCTTATGCTGAACACTGGAGAAAGGGTGAGCGGAGATATTATTATTTATGGTATCGGTGCGGAATTCAGGGACCGGCTCGCTGCTGATGCCGGTTTGGTTACTAATGGTGGTATTGTCATTGACAGCCGTTGCCAGACGTCTGAACCAGATATTTTTGCCGCCGGGGATGTTTGCCTTCAAAGAGAGCCTTTAACAGGGGATCTCCAACGTCGTGAAACTTGGGAAAATGCTAACCGCCAGGCAACTATCGCTGCACATGCAATGATGGGACTGGAACCCCCACCGCCGGGAGCTCCGTGGTTTTGGACAGATCAGTGGGGCATTAATATCCAGATGGTCGGCAAAATGCAGGCTGAGAAATGGCATATTCAAGGTGACTTGCAATCAGATAAAGCCGTTTTGTTGGGTACAGAAAATGAAGTTTTAGTGGGTGCTGTCGCGATTAATCAGGGAAGAGAAATGCGGAATTTACGGAAATTACTCTCTAATCCTACGGTTATTGAGGTGTAATGTTTGAACAAGTCAATTTTATAGAGATAAGTAATGATGGTATGACTGGTAATGAACTGTGTTTTATTATCGAATATCGGTGACTGTCCAAGTGGTCACCGATAGTCATTACATGAATCTATTTTTTCTCTTTTCGCAACACTAAACCACAAGATGACAATTACACTATAATGCGCTAATTTATACCCATAATGTCTATTTTTCTATTTAATGTACTAAAATGAGAACACTATGGGATTTCTTGAAAGATCAGCCTCAGCAATTGCAGTAGAATTAGGAGAGCGCTTGAAACAAGCCCGGTTAAACAATGATCTCACTCAAGCTGAAATCGCTGAACTTGTAGGCGTCACAAGAAAAACCGTTCTGAATGCTGAAAAAGGCAAAGTCCAATTAGAGATCTTTGTGGCCATTATGGCCGCGTTGAACTTGACCGAACAACTGGAGCTTTTTCTCCCTAAACAAAACATATCACCAATCCAACTTGCTAAACTTCAGGGCAAAAAACGACAGCGAGCATCCAAGAACAGAAAAAATAGTGAAGAGGATACGCCAGAATGGTAATGGAAGTTATCAGTGTCACCTACAAACAACATGACGTGGGGGCAGTGAGTTTTGACACAAGTACAGGCTTGGGCGCATTTGAATACGATCCCAGCTTTATCAAAAAAGGGATCGAACTGTCTCCGTTGAAAATGCCCCTAGCAAAGCGAATCTACAGTTTTCCAGAACTCGACTTTAATACGTTCAGAGGGTTGCCTGGATTGATTGCAGACTCTTTACCGGATGAATTTGGTAATGCTGTACTCAATGCATGGGTTGCCACTCAGGGTAAGTCTCCTAATGACATTACACCTTTACAGCGACTTCAATATATTGGGAAACGGGGTATGGGTGCTCTTGAATATGTACCTGCTACCAAAATGAGAAGCCTCAATGCCTCACAACAAGTTGAGATTGAGTCACTGGTTTCGATCGCTCAAGAAATTCTTGACTCCCGAGGTGAATTTGCTGTCGAGTTGAATAAAGACGGTCAGGAAGATCGCGAGGCTATGATGTCACTGCTTTCTGTCGGCATGAGTGCTGGTGGAGCAAGACCCAAAGCTGTACTTGCTTTTAATGATGACTTCTCTCAGGTTCGCTCTGGTCAGGCTAAAGTTCCGGACAATTTTATTCACTATCTAGTGAAATTTGATGGTGTCAGCGAGCACAACAAAAACCAGGAAACCTTTGGTGATCCACTAGGCTTTGGCGCGATGGAATATGTATACCATTTGATGGCAAAAGACTGCGGTATAGACATGATGCCCTGCCGATTACTCCCTGAGGGTAACAGGCGTCACTTTATTACACCGCGTTTTGATCGTCTGGGGAATAAAAAAATCCATGTTCAAACATTAAATGGACTTGCGCATGTTGACTATAAAAAGCCTGGTTCCTTCTCCTATGCAGAGCTATTCAGTGTTGCAAGGCAGCTAAAACTATCGGCTAAAGATGCTGAACAGTTGCTGAGAAGAATGAGCTTTAATATCGTTGCCCGAAACCATGATGATCACGCTAAAAACTTCGCTTTCATATTAAAAGGAGAAAAATGGGCTTTAGCTCCAGCCTATGATTTAGCCTATAGCTACAAACCTAGCAGTAAGTGGGTAAACAATCACTGGATGAGTTTAAACGGTAAAAGAGACAACTTTTCTCGGCAAGATTTTCATTCATTGGAAAAACTCAGCCCACTGTTCACCAGAGAAATTATCAACGGAATTATTAATGAAACCATAGAAAAGGTCTCTACCTGGAGGAAGCTTGCTGTTGAAGTTGGTGTGCCAGATTCATTGATTAAGGAAGTCGACTCAAATTTGAGATTAAATATCTAATTGGAACCGTTGCACGCCATTGCCAGGATGCTACGCGAAGAAGGTGGCGGACGCCGACAGCCTGATGGCGTGCATAAATATAAAACAAAATGATACTGAGCGTACCATTTTGTTTTTAGTTGAGAAGAATTAAAAAATACACTCTCTTCTCTTTGTTTATTTAAGTGATACAATAAATTAAATACTGTCCTGTTAATGTTCGATAATATAAAGATCTTTCGATGATACAAAACCAAGCAGGTTGATATAATATCCACCAATATAAGGTTTTACCAGTCTGGCACTAACATAGTAATAAATGGGAATTGACGGTACATCTCTTGTAAGAATATCTTGTGCTTGTTGGAAATATTTCATATCGTTTGTTGTTTTGGCTTTTTTCATCAGATCATCGTAAATATCATTACTATATAATGATGTATTATTAGAGCTGTTGGTCACGAAATTATTTAAAAACGAGGCTGGATTATCGTAATCAGCTATCCATGCATGTCTCACCAAATCAAAATTACTTTGATGCATGGTGTCTAACATTGTTTTCCATTCTTGATTTTGTAAAATAGCATCTACCCCTAGATTTTTTTTCCACATTGAGGAGGCGGCTATTGCAATCTTTTTATGATCCTCTGATGTATTATAAAGAAGTTTAAATTTCAATGGGTTACTTCTGTTATAACCCGCTTCATTCAATAATTTCCTGGCTTTTTCAATTCTTTTCGCCAGTGTCCATGATGCATAATCAGGTTGTTTTAAATTCATTCCTCCAGTATTCGGCGGGGTATTATTATAAGCGGCTTTTTGACCTTGGCCTAATACCTTATTTGAAATGATGGTTTTATCTAAAGCCAAATTTAATGCCTGTCTGACTCTAATATCACTAAAAGGTGCTTTTTGGGTATTAAATTCGTAATAATAAACACCTAATTTAGGTGAAATGTGAACCTGGCTGCCTAATTTAGTTTTTAAGGAGTTAAATGAAATTGATGGGATGTTTTTTGTTATATCTATTTCCCCGGCTAAATAACGGTTCACTACTGCTGTTTCTGACGTGACGGCAAGATAGGTGACTTTATTAATAACGGTATGTGCATTATCCCAATATTGTGGATTTCTGATACCAATGACTTTCTCATTGACGATCCATTCAGCCAGTTTAAACGGGCCACTACCGACAAATACATTCGGCTGAGTCCATTTCTCACCATATTTCTCAACCGCTTTTTGACTGATAGGCACCATAACCGGATGTGCCACCATCTGTAAGAAATAGGCTAACGGCTGCTCTAATGTTACTTCTACCGTCATATCATCCAGTGCTTTGACTCCTAATTCATCGGCTTTTTTCTTTCCGGCAAGAATATCTTTGGCATTGGCTATATACATGTTTTCAATATAGCTGCCATATGGAGATGCCATGTGAGGATCAATCAAACGTCGCCAACTAAAAACCACATCATGAGCAGTAATAGGAGAACCATCAGACCACTTTATTCCTTCTCTTAAATGAAATAACCAGACTTTATTATCTTTGGTTTCCCAACTGACTGCTAAATCGGGATTTAACTTACCATCAATGCCTGTGTCAATTAATCCACTAAAGAAATCATGAATAATATCAAATTCAACATCACTTTCAACTTTATGGACATCAAGAGACGCTGGTTCTGAACCATTATGACGAGTAATATCCTGATTAATGGCCAGTTGTGTACCAGGTGGAATAATTGCTGCATGAGATAATGTTAAGCTTCCAAGTATAATTCCTGTGAATAATGATAGGTTTTTTATTGTCTTTTTCATCGTGATTTCTCCAATAAGATTTTGGGCTTTAATATTGACATTGCAAATTGAGCAATATCTGATATTGGCTCGATTGTAAATAACCCTGCCGAGGAATGGTCCGCCGAATCTTTTCTTCCAGAGCCGGAAGCGGCAGACCAAATTGAATCCGTTGGTTTGCTATATTAGCCGGTTAGTAAAATCTAAAATCCTCGATCCTGCTCACAGATTGGCATATTTTCCTGAACAGGAGTATCGGGAGTTATATCTATGTATCTAATTACTCTTTTGTTTTCACTTTTTAGTTTCAACAAAATTAACAGGAGAGTAACAATTGAATATATCAAATTATAAGTTATATTTTATATTATCTAATCTATCAGGAGGTAACCATGGCGGTACCAACGCTCAGGCATTTCATTAATAGTCAGTATGTTGAATTTAAAGGTTCCGAATATTTTGACCTAGTCAGCCCGGTCACTGGCGAAACCTATGCGCGTTCTCCTAACGCGGCTGTAGCAGATGTTGATGAAGCTTATGCATCGGCTAAAGAGGCGTTCAAAATCTGGGGGCGTAGCACACCGTCAGCACGTCAGCAGGCGTTGCTGGCCTTAGCCGATGCAGTGGAAAAAAACGCTGAACGTCTGATCGAAGCCCAAAGCCGCAATACAGGGCAGCTCAAGCATCTGATTGCCTCTGAGGAAGTTGCGACGTCAGTGGATCATATCCGTTTCTTCGCGGGTGCCGCCCGTTTTCTGGAAGGCAAAGCGACTGCTGAATATCTTCCTGATATGACGACTAGCATCCGACGTGAACCACTGGGCGTAGTGGGTCAAGTTACGCCGTGGAACTACCCGTTGATGATGGCAGTATGGAAGATAGCGCCTGCGCTGGCAGCGGGCAATACTGTGGTACTCAAACCAAGCGATACCACGCCGGAAAGTACTCTGTTACTGGCTGAACTGGCCGCTCCGTTCTTCCCGGCCGGTGCATTCAACGTGGTGTTGGGTAATGCTAGCGCCGGCGCTCTGGTCGTTTCACACAAAACGCCAGCTATGGTTTCCATCACAGGTTCCGTGCGTGCAGGTTTGCAGGTTGCCTCTTCGGCGGCGGCTAATCTTACCAGAGCGCATTTGGAGCTAGGTGGCAAAGCGCCAGTGGTTGTTTTCGCCGATGCAGATATGGACAAAGCGGTGGCGACCATTGCTACTGCGGGGTACTTCAATGCGGGTCAGGATTGTACGGCAGCCTCGCGTGTGCTGGTGCATGAATCTGTTTACGATACCTTCGTCGCCAAATTGGTGGCGGCAGCTAAAGCGACCCGCTTTGGTTCTCCGGAAGATGAAGAGGCGCTGTATGGGCCGCTCAATAATGTTCGTCAGCTGGAGCAGGTCAACGGGTTCATTACGCGTCTGCCCGCTCATGCCCGTATCGAAACAGGAGGCCGTCAGGCCGAACGTTCGGGTTATTACTTTGAACCTACGGTAATTACCGGTCTGGAACAGCACGATGAAGCAATCCAGACCGAGATTTTCGGTCCGGTCATCACGGTGCAGAAGTTCTGCGATGAACAGGATGCCATAGAGAAAGCTAACGACGTGAAATACGGATTGGCCTCCAGTGTCTGGACCCGTGACCATGGCCGCGCGTTGCGTCTGTCACGTGAACTCGATTTTGGTACCGTCTGGATCAACACTCATATTCCTCTTACGGCAGAGGCACCGCACGGCGGCTTCAAGAGCTCCGGATATGGTAAAGATCTGTCGGCTTATGGCTTCGATGAATATACGCGTATCAAACATGTGATGAGTTCCAACGACTGACACAGGACATCCGTAATGATTCAGAATAGATCTCCACGCGACTTGGTGTCGCGTGCGCACCACGAGCTGTTTACTGATCGTGATGTAGGAGCGCTTGAGCGTTATTTTGCGCCGCATTTTATCGAACATTCCCCGTTGGTCAAAGATGGTCTTGCCGGATTGCGTGAGCTGGTCTGGACACATCCTGAACTGCACCACGAAACGTATCGTGTACTACAGGATGGTGATCTGGTTGCCATCCACGGTCGTTTTACGGGATTAGACGACCATCCGTTGGTCGGTTTCGATTTGTACCGGGTTGCCGACGGCTTAATCGTAGAGCACTGGGACGGCCTGGTACCGCAGGCTGCACCCAATTCCAGTGGCCGGACTCAGTTAGACGGCCTGACTGAAACAGACCATGGTCATGACCGGGAGAAGAATCGCGAACTGGTGGTCAACTTTTTCACACGTACTTTGATCGAGGGTCACTACGAAGAGTTTGGCAACTACACCAATGGTGAATTGTTTCGCCAGCACAGCCCCGATATTCCCGATGGTACGGCTGCAGTCATTTCGTTTCTTAAGCAACTCAGGAATGAAGGGCAGGGCCTGCATTACGCCAAAATTCACCGTACGGTAGCCGATGGGCAGTTTGTTCTAACCCATTCGGAGGGGAGTATTGCCGGAGTGCGTCACGGCTACTTCGAGCTATGGCGAATTGAGAATGGCAAAGTGGCTGAACTTTGGGATGCTATCACCCCGGTACCAGAGGATGCGAAAGCGCTGCATCGCCACGGTATTTTTTAGCAAATTTCACTGTGCAGTGATCGGCCACAGCGCGAGGCTTCTTCCTCGGTATGTCATTAACCGGCAAAGTTGCACCGTACAAAATGGGGTTTGGCCCGCTGGTTAGCGACGTTTACCGTGTTCTGTTTCCGGTTGGGCTGCATTACCAGCGTGGTACGTCAGAAAGCGCTGGAGCGTGGTCTGATCCTGCTGATATGCGGTGTACACGGCAACGTGATCCGTTTCCTTCCACCGCTAACCATACAAAATAACGTTTTTGACGAAGCGCTCAACATTCTGGAGTCTGTGCTGCTCGACCTGACTGAACCGTAACGAGGGGCGGGGCGGCAGGGTAGAACCTGCTGCTTCATAAGAGAGGACAATAATGCACTGGTATTTAAATGTATTAAAGAACTATGCAGGCTTCAGGGGACGAGCCAAACGTAAGGAGTTTTGGTATTTCGTTCTGTTCCAGATCCTAGCTGTATTTATTATCTCTTTCCTTGAAAGCTACTTTGCCGTTGCCAATCCTGAAGTTTATATGGGCTGGTTCAGCGCTGTCTATCTGCTGCTCACGTTTTTGCCCGCGCTAGCAGTGAATGTTCGCCGCCTGCACGATATCAACTGTAGCGCTTGGTGGTTACTGCTGCATCTCATACCGTTTATCGGCACCGTTATCCTGCTGATTCTCGCCGGTCTGAAAGGGAGCTCTGGCAGCAATAAATACAGCTCAGAGAGCCGGATTCACTCACAGGGAAACGCTCCGGACCAGGCCAGCGGGTGATTTCATCATGACAGGAGTGCTGAAATGACAATGAATAGAAGAGACTTTATCTCTACCGCCGCGACGCTCGCGGGGGTGGGAGTGCTTTCATCCGTACTTCCCAACTTATCCCTGCTTGCTCGAACCTTAACCGCGGCCGATGCTCCTGCCGTCAATGTTGATAAGCTCCGGCCGATACTGTTGGCGGATGCGCAGCACAGAGCCAGCCGGTTGGGGCTGGATCCGCGCATCTGGAGCTGGCATAAAGACGCTGCTGCTAACACCATGCCAGCCAACTATTATGAAGCTTCTCTGGCTGACTGGCCAGCTTTTGGAAGCCTGCCTGGAGACCAGAACTGCGAGGTTGTGGTCATCGGCGGTGGGTTGCTGGGTGCTTCCACCGCATTGCATCTTGCTGAAGCGGGCGTAGACGTGATTCTGGTTGAAAAGGATAACATTGGTTCAGGCGCTTCTGGCCGCAACGGGGGGCAGATGACCCCCGGGCTCGCACGCTGGGAAGCTGAAACCATGCTGGAAAAACTTTCGGCCGATGAGGCTAAACGATTGTGGCGTTTTGCATCGGTTGAAGCGATGAATCTCGTGGATGAACTCCGTGAGCGTTACAGTTTCGAATGTGACCGCAAATATGGTCATATCACTGTTGCGGTGCACGCAGGCCACATGGGGCCGCTGGTGGCGAATGCCGATGCCCGGCGCCAGATGGGAGATACGGCGATGAAGGTTATCGGACCGCATGAATTGCAGGAAGAGTATGTGCGTTCGGCCATCTACCATGGAGCAAATATCGACAGTATCGGCGGGCAAGTCCAGCCTCTGGCACTGTTGCGGGGCCTGGTTTATGGTTTCGCCAGACTAGGTGGGCGAATCTATGACAGCACGAAAGTGAAGGGCATCAGGCAGGATACTGGTGGCACAATCGTAGAAACTGAGCGGGGGGCTATCAGGGCAAGTAAAGCCGTGGTGCTGGGTGTGCATGTCTCCACGAGTGAGTTTATCTCCGGCCCTTCCACCACGGTGCCTTTTTTCTCCTACGTGGCGGTAACGCCACCGTTGCCAGTGGATGTCAAAGAGCTGATCCCGTCAGATCTGCCGGTCTACGATACACAGTTACAGGTTGACTACTATCGTGCGGTGCGCAACAACCGCCTGCTATTCGGTGGACAGGGTACTGGCAACTCTTGGTCACCGCGTGATGTGAACAACTATCTGCTTGAACGTATCAGAACCGTGTTCCCGCAGTTGGAAAAAACTGAACTGGAATATTCCTGGGGCGGGATCAGTGATCTGACTCTGAACGGTGCCACCGATGCCCGCAAGAGCGGCGACAGCGTACCCGTGTATATGGTGCATGGTTGGAGTGGTCATGGCGTGGTGCAGACGGTGCGCATTGGCAAAGCGATCAGCGACGATTTTATCAGACGCAACGACGACTTTACCATGCTTACCCGCATTGACCACGCGAGTATCCCGCTGGGTTCCTATCTCTCTCCGGTAGCCATTCCGTTGGCTAAGGGTGTTCTGGGAGTGATAAGCACGCTTAATCCGGCAGAGATGATTTCGTTCTGAGCAGCAGGGCGTGGGGTTTCGGGGGCCAATATCGGTTATATTTGCATTGGTTAATGATTGTATGTGTATTCTTTATGCTATTAATCGTTAACTTGAGGTGCATTATTCAAACTCTACATAGGAAAACCAGACTCGATAACAACATGGCGGCACCTCATCATGAGTACGACGATGCTGATGCAGCGGCTGATCGCCTTGAAAATATTATTAAGGAGCTGCATCAAGCGCCAACTGGCATTGCCGGACAATCAGTTTCTGATGAATATGTTATTTCTGGCTATGCCAGCACAGGCACTTGCCGAACTGACACCGGAAAAGAAAAGGTTGCAAAAAATGGAGAAAAGGATATAAAAAATGATAAAATATGTGATCTATATTACATTTATATATCAATTTAATACTTCTAATTCTTTAGCTAGTTATTTGTAATTTTAGTTCTAATAAATTATTATCTCATTATTAAATTACAATAAATTTTTTTAAAATCATATTTTTGAGTTTGTTTTTTTAATCCGGGTTATGTTTTAATTTATTTGTTTTACAGTATGTTTTGGCCTGTCATATGAATGAGCGATGATATAATGACTCCTTGCTATTCCATCATTCTGATCTATTCTTTTTTTATCTACCTCTCTATTTATTCCTTCGCTATCATCAAAAGGCGGAATCACATATGAACGCTTATATTAAACACGTTAAAAAATTTAATGAGGTTTGTGAGCATTATCAGATACATAAGATAAGAGAAGATGAGCAGACTTACGATCCGGTTAACTCACCTGTGATTATGCCTGCTAAATTGATAAAAGAAGCTTTTAATCCCGAGTTGTTTTCTGATGATATTTTATTTTCACTGTTTAATATTTTGAAAAAAGAGATGATAGCTTCTCAGGAATCTTTATTTCGGGTGTATATAGAGGGTAGATTAAGTGCGGAGCATATTGATCCTATCCTCTATACCGATCCTCATGAAAACGAGACGTTTGAGAGCTGGATATCGCGAGCGACTGGGGGTGAACGGTTCTGTGTTATTGTCAATGATACTGAACGTTGGTCTGATGATATTTCTCAAGCAGTTTCTTCAATTTTTGCTCCTTTGCGAAAAATTCTTGGGGAAAGAAACACTTTAATAGGAACTTGTCTGTTTATTGGTAACTATGGATACACACCGTTTGGTGTCCATCTTGATGATCCTTATAGCTCAGTGGTGCATTTTCATCTTGGGCCTAACGCCAAATAAATGTCTTTGTTTAATAAAGATATTTTTGAAAAAATAGAGGGAATAAGATATCGGTTTGATATGGAGAAACTACGGCCCTATGCCGATAACTGGATAATAGAAGCCGGTGATATATTTATTCTGCCACCACATCATTATCATATTGGAAATACACCACAATATTCAGTTGGAATGGGAATTGTAGTGAATAAAGAAACAGAAGACCGTTTGGAAAATATGCTCATTAATAAGGGTATTGCCCATTTGATCGCTGAAAAAGGCATTGATAATCTTATTTCTGAGGCGGAAGAAAAAAATATCTCTCTGTCAGACTGGTTACGTGATTCACGTGATAGTTATTTTACTGCTTTACATGAAAAAAATGGGTTACCAAAAGCAAGAAAGTGTAAATACTTACATTTTGATGAACAGAGCACAGAAGAAATTTTAAAATTAGATCAGTTGGAAAAAATAATCTCCAAGACGATGGAGAGTAATGGTGGGGATTTCTGGTCGATAGGTGAGGTTTTAAATAGGTTATCACGTGATAATATTATCGAGATATTGAATGATCTGTTAGAAAAGAAAGAAATCACTGATAAATATGAACTTCTCTCTGAAGATAGCATTTATATTCACCGACAGAAAAACTTTAATTTACTTATTCGCTTTATTGGTAAAACAAATAATGAAAAACTGTACGTCAATGAGTTCGATACTTTCATCATCAATCCATCACAAGAAGCAATAGAAATTCCTTATTATAAATGCAAAATTAATCATGATGATCCATTTATGCAACCAGAAGCATTGACTTCATTAGGCGTTTTCACTTTCGAGCCAAATAAGTTATATCGCTTTAATGCTTACGAGAATATTCTTGATTTCGGTTGTGATAATCATGATAGCTCTTTTTTACTCATTGCACATTCAGGTGCCAAAGGGTGGATCAGTTGGATTTACGATCGTATGAGCTTACAACCAATCGAAACTATTTGCACTAATTTAAGTGCGTCACGTATTCAACTGTATGTCCGGCTATTGGGAGCGATGAAATATCATGGCGCAAGGGCTGCACTGGCGAAACTTGCAACGTCTGATTATGCCAATTTTGTTCGTTGGGAGGCCATAGAAAGTCTGGCGCAGATTGATAGTGCTGCATGTCTGGAATTGTTACACCAGATAGCCCGCGAAGATACCGATACGATGATGCGTGAAACGGCAAAAAATAGTTTACAGCTCAATGGACTTGACATTGCAAGGGAGGATTAAACATGGCTGTAAAATTGGCAGTTGAACCTGATACGCAAATTACTTTGGCGGCTTTAATCGAATATCTGACCGATTCCGGCGTAATCGAGCGGTTGAGTGCATCCTGTTATAACCAGGATGATATGTTAAATACGGCATCCCGCCTTAAAGGCTTCGCGCTTAATCATCATGAAGTATTGCAACATGTGAGTAACGCCTTAGCGACTCCTGAAACTTTTCAGTATACCAATAATGGACAATCACAAAGTTATGTTCTGTACACTTGCCCGGTTTTTGTACTGCGCCTGATGGTCTGGATCCCTGTGGGATTTCAGGCGCGGAGTATCCCTTTTTCCTACCGTTATGCCCATGATCATGCATTTGACCTGATGAGTGTTGGCTTTTTTGGCCCTGGATATCGTACCTCTTTGTATGGTTTTGATTACGCCCATATCGAGCAGAGCAACAATGGGGAAACACCGCTCAGTTACGCAGGCGATATGTTTCTGGAGGAAGGGGATATTATTTATTATTACGCCAATAAGGACGTGCACATCCAGCACGAACCTGTTTCGTTGTCAGCTTCTTTGAATCTCATTATTCCTAAAAGTGTTCCTTCCGCTCGTCAAACGATTTTTGAACTATCGGAATCAGAGGGACGTATTGTCGGCAAACCAAAATTCAATAGCTTGCAACGGGTAATTTCACAGCGGTCAATCTTCTCAGTCATGGCATATCAGGGGAATCCACGAACACAAAGACTGCTGATCCATATTGCTAAAACTCATCAGGCGGAGGAAGCTAGGGCGATGGCATGGGCTGCTATTCTTCGTCACCAGATCTCACAATCGTTGATTGATAGCGCGTTGGATGATAACAGCAACTACGTCCGTAATGCGATTCAGACAGTGTTGGCAACTTTGCAGGAGAAAAATTCATGACTCTTGAATTCTCACCTAAACCAGGTAAGCCATTGGTATTGCCTGAGCTGGTTCAGCTTTTGAAGACCAGCAGTATGGTGGACAACGTTTCCTGTGGCCGTTACCAACGGGAAGAAATAGAAATAGCCAGTCAATGGTTAGTAGATTTTGCGGCTAACAAGCAGGAGATATTGGACATCATCTGTAACCAATTAGAATTTCCTAACCAATTTCAATCTGGAAACAATGTTCAGCCACCGACATTTATCCTATACAGCGACCGGAGATTTGCTATTCGTATGGTTCTATGGTTACCACCTGGACCTCAGTCCGCACCTGCGCCATTTTCCTGGTTAGAACCTCATGACCACGATTTTGATTTTTTGACAACTAACTTCTTTGGTGATGGCTATACTACACGTCTTTATGAGTATAACTATGATAGTGTTGATGGCGTTGAAGGTGAAGAAGTCGCTATGAATTACTTTGGCGAACAGATGTTATCCCCAGGCAAAGTCATATTTTTCTTTCGCAGTAAAGATATGCATATCCAATTTCCACCACCAAACTTATCCATCTCTATCAATATCATCATTCAACCCAGAGGGCGTGAACAACGACAATATGAATTTGATCTGGATAGGGAAGATAACTCTGGCTTACAGATTGCACGAATTAAAAAAGGGCGGTTTGAACGATTCCGTGCACATAAAGTCTTGTTTTCTGTTTTGATGAAAGAAGGCAATGAACGTAGCAGAAAACTACTGCATAGAATTGCTGGTAGCCATGCCCGTGAAGAGTTACGTTCTATCGCTTTTGTTTCCATGCTGAGTTTTTCTACCAATACACAATATCGTGATGAGGTATATCACCTTGCCATGTGTGATCCCAGTAGTTATGTCCGTGCACAGGCTCAGCAATGTATGTTAGCGCTGGCTTAGCGAGCGTTAATAGTACCGCGTCATTTCGACGCAACTTTACTATCTAATATAAAAAAAGAGGTAGGTCATATGAAAAACACAAATCTGGGCAATACTGAAACTGATCAAACAGAGAATTCTCTCCGGCTAGCGACTTTTTCACAGCCAGTTAGCCTGGCTGGGGCAGTACCACGCACCTTATCGGGTAGTGAAGCAGGCAGAGTACTTGGTTTTGGTTGTCGCTCCTGCACCGAATCATCAAAAAACGAATGATAAATAATTCTGTAGCTATTTGATGACAATATAAAGTTAAGCGGATTTCTAATCGGCGAATAATACCACCGGATGGGAGTCCGCTATTTCGTGTTATTAGGGAGGAAAGATGTTGCATAGTCAGCGTGTGTTACTCACCGGTGCTAGTGGTTTGCTTGGTTGTGCAATTACGGAAATGCTGGCAAGCAATGGTTTTCGAATGGTGGTAACCGGCAGACGTGATAATCGGCTTAAGGAATTGTCCCAACAATATCAGGATAATCACGAAATATATTCACTTGCGGGGGATATACGTCATGATAATTTCCGCCAGCAACTGATAGATTTCACCTGTGAAAAGTTGGGTGGATTGGATGTATTAATTAATAATGCCGGTACTTTCCATTTCAGCAATCTGATGGATATGATGCTGGAAGAAATTGATCAGGTTATTACGACTAATGTCACCGCTTTAATTCATATGACATATCTGGCTTTGCCACATCTATTATCAAGTACTCAGTCTTCCATTATTAATATTTGCTCTCTGGCAGGGAAGGCCAGCTTGCCAGGGGCTAGTTGCTATGCAGCATCAAAATGGGCAGTCGTTGGATTTACTGTAGCGTTACAGCAAGAACTATGGAAACAAGGCATACGTGTATGCGCAATTTCGCCAGGTCAGCTTGAGCAGTTAGGAATTAAATTATCAGAAGATGTAGGAACTATCCCACTTTCTGCTGTCACTGATGCAATTGCCTTTATCCTTCAGCATCCAGCCGGTAGTTGCCCGTCAGAAATTGTTTTGCGGCCGATGGTGGGCGGTTCATAACTTTTAATGCGTTGCCTTTTTATTCGCACATGGGGATAATCTTACTGTATATTATTTTAATATTGATATCGGTGCTTATAATAATTTTTCAATAGGTGAATATTTTGCGCTTGTCATAATTTGATTCCCGAATTTTCCGGTTGTTTTTTTATAAATGTGGCAAACATTAAGCAATTTTGGCAAATAATTAGCGGCAATCCCATTATGGTTGTATACTGTGAAGAAGAGATAATAAACAAGGTGGAGCTATTGAGCCAAGTAAATCAATTAAAAAATGAGGCGCAATTATGACTAATATTTATATAAACAAATATGCTCAAAATAGTATCGTTGCGAAACTCCCATTAGCATCTGATAAGAAAATAGAAAAATGGAATGCGGAAAATTTGGATTTTCGCATATGGACCCCGGGATTTATATGGTTGGATGGTCAAAGCATTTCAGAGTTTCGCAACTTATTTCGTTATCCAGGTATTACAAATCTTTATCTTGCATTCACGTTTAAAGCGCAGTTTCTCACTCCATTAAGTTCTACAGCAGAAATGTCAAGGGTACAGCCAATTCAGGATTGGTTTTTCAATAATGGGGCATATATTGAGAATGGTTTTGATAACTTCGGTATATATTCCAGTGATACAGGGCGTGGAGAATATAGTGTAAATTTCATTGATCCCTGTTTTTATCTTATGAAGAATGGTGAATTGAGTTATAGTGATAAGAATTCCGCTTTCCCAAACCTTGTCCTTCGGGTGAAAAATAAGGTCACTTCAAATTTTCTGGCAAATTTAATTCCTACGGATTTTAAAGTGATTATTAATTAGTTTCATATTATATTGAAACCCTCTTTCGGGTGGCTGCTCTGAGTGAACACACCCAAAAGAGGATTCGCTTTATAAACTGGTTTCCTTAACTACCTCATTTTCCCTATATTTTTCCATAATAATCAGCAAGTTAAGCATGATGACAATACCTTTAGATGCTTCGCGGGCCTTGCGATGTGATGTTCTCGATTACTTTGCCTCAGGGAGTTTAGCGAGCTTAATCCCCAGAAGCAGAGCTAAAAGGATGAGAATGGTAATAAATAAAACAACCCCGTTCCAGCCCCATTGTAGCCAGAATATACCACCAAAAGTACCCGCTACACTTGAGCCGGCGTAATAACAGAAGAGATAGAGAGATGACGCCTGTGCTTTGGCCCGACGAGCACGACGTCCAACCCAACTGCTGGCGACAGCGTGTGCGGCAAAGAAACCGGAAGTGAGTATGACCATCCCAATTATAATCATCACAGTAGAGGGCAGCATGGTAATAAGAGTACCAATTAGCATCATACTAATCGTCACTATCAGCATTTTCCCTAGTCCATATTGACTTGTTAATCCACCCACTTTAGATGCGCTGTATGTACCGGCCAAATAGACAATGGATAACATACCTACAGTCGATTGACTGAAATGATAGGGTGAGTCTAATAAACGATAACTGATATAATTAAACATCGTAATAAAACCACCCATGAGCAAAAATGCTTCAGAAAATAATAATGGCAACCCTTTATCACGAAAATGTAATCTCAGATTTATTAATAAAGATTTTGGTTTGAGGGAGCTTGGCCGAAAACGACGGGATTCAGGTAACATACGACAAAACATAATTGCAGCAATTAAGGAAAATAAGCCTAATACGATGACAGAAACCCGCCATGAGAAATGATCCGTTATCACACCTGATATTAATCGCCCACTCATTCCGCCAATAGAATTACCGCTGATATAAAGCCCCATTGATAAAGCAACAAAGTTAGGATGAATTTCCTCACTAAGATAAGTCATTGCAACGGCTGCTACGCCACTGAGAGATAAGCCAACCAGAGCGCGCGCAATTAGAATTCCATGCCAACTGGTCATAAATGCACTGAGTAAAGTGAAAAATGCGGCGGCAGATAGCGCGGTTACCATAACATTTTTACGGCCAATAGCGTCAGATAAAGGACCGGTTATTAATAACCCCAGTGCCAGCATCCCGGTCGAAAGCGATAAAGATAAACTGCTGGTGGCCGGAGAGACACCAAAATCTTCCGATAATATAGGTAAAATGGGTTGAACAAAGTAGAGTAGGGCAAATGTTGCTAATCCTACGGTAAAGAGTGACAACGTCACTCTGATATACAAAGGATCTGCCTTCTGAATATAATCTCTCTTATTTTGAGTATTTTGGACAAGACTATTATCGGGAGTTGGATTTTCGCTGATGCTACGGGTGGTGCTCACATGATTTCCTTACTTAACTCATAATAAGTAACTTGCGTTTTGATGTAGATCAAGCATATGAATTGCAAAATATTTTGTCTAATATATTAATCATTAATAATGATATGTATTAGATCTCAAAGGTGATTATGGCTATTGAATTACGGCACTTACGTTACTTTGTTGCAGTGGCAGAGGAATTACATTTTGGTCGTGCAGCAGAGCGGCTTAATATTTCACAACCTCCGTTAAGCCAACAAATTCAGTCGCTTGAAAATAGTATCAACGCACAGTTATTAGAACGTAATAACCGGAATGTGAACCTGACCCCGGCAGGTAACATGTTTTTGGAGGAGGCTTATCAGATTCTGGCTCAGGTTGATGCCGCGGCGACAAAAGCTGCCAGAATGCAAAAAGGAGAATTAGGTGAAATATCTATCGGTTTCACCTCTACAACACCTTTTATGCATAAAGTCACTTTGAGTTTACGGCAATTCCGCGAACGATACCCGGAGGTGTCTATTCATATGCATCAAATGAATACCAAGCGTCAGATTGCTCCGTTGCTGACTGGACGGTTAGACATTGGAATTATGCGTAATACGCAATTACCGGATAGTCTAGAGCATCGGCTATTATTCCGTGAATCTTTTATGCTTGCTGTTTATGATGGACACCCGTTATTAGACTATGCCCAACAGGGAATAAAGCTCGAAATGTTGGCGGGCTATCCGCTGGTATTTTTTGAACGTGAAGTTGGAACTGCTTTGTATGATGAAATCATCACGTTATTGACTCAGGCGGGTGTGACACCGATGATTTCACAAGAAGCAGGCGAGGCCATGACCATTCTTGGTCTTGTCTCGGCAGGGCTTGGGATCAGTGTTGTAACTGAGTCCTTTACCCGTATGAAAGTCGATGGTGTTCAGTATATTTCCTTCGCTGATAACCGATCTTTCTCTGAGGTTTGGTTAGTCAATCATAAAAGCCGACCAGTATCAGCCGCAGCAAACAGACTGACAAGACTACTCATCTCTAATGTTCTGAATGAAAAAAATGAGTAAAGATCAGCTAAATTTCGTGCTTAATATCACATATTGATTGAAAGAATGATACCTTTTGCCTAAAACATCGACATAATCAGCCGACAATTATTTCGAAGCTCAAATTAATTAAAGAGCAGAAGGGTGAGTATGGATGGACAACCAGGTCATATTGATCAAATAAGACAGACTAATATTGGTGCTGTTTATCGGTTAATTGATCAATATGGCCCAATTTCCCGTATTGAGCTATCTAAAAAAGCACAACTTGCTCCAGCCAGTATTACTAAAATTGTTCGTGAATTGGTCGATACACACTTAGTGATGGAGACAGAATTTCTGGATTTGGGATTCAGGGGCCGCCCAGCGACTGGACTGAAGCTTGATTCTCAAAACTGGCATTTATTGTGTGTCAGTATTAGCTTGGGAAGTTTAATCTTGGGCCTTCGTGATCTCAGCAGCAAGTTAATTGTTGAAGATGTTTTGCCATTATCTGCTGGCAATAAAAAATCCTTTTTAGACCATATTATTCATGAGATTGACGCATTTTTCGGTCGTTATCAATCCCGTCTTGAGCGTCTGACGGCAATTAGCATGACTATAAATGCGATTGTTGATCCGACTAAAGGTTTAATCTGCAATTTTCCTTATTATCAGGTTCAAGAGTTGGCAATAGGAGAGTATCTGCATCGTCGCACCGGATTACCGATATTTCTCCAACATGAAATCACCGCCTGGACGGTAGCTGAATCATTATATGGTGCGGCAAAAAATTGTCAGAATATTATCCAGATTGTCATTGATGAAAATGTTGGGTGCGGCGTTATCATTGCAGGACAAACATTACATGCGGGCAACGGTAGTGTTATGGAAATAGGACATATTCAGGTTGAACCTGATGGTGAATGCTGCAATTGCGGGAATCTGGGCTGTTTGGAAACAGTTGCCGGTATTAGTCACATTTTATCCAGAGCAAAGCAGCAGTTAATAACGGCACCAGATTCGTTACTTAACGGTGAACCATTAACGGTTGAATCATTCTGTCAAGCCGCTAATAAAGGTGATACTCTGGCAATTAATATTATCCATGATATAGGGCTAAAAATTGGTCATATTGTTGCAATTATGGTGAATTTATTTAACCCCGAAAAAATTCTGATTGGTTCTCCACTTAATGCTTCACAGCAAATTTTGTATCCTGTCATTAATGGATGTATTCAGCGACACTCTTTGCCTACTTATAGTAAACAGGTTGAGTTGGTTGCAACAGAATTTAACAACTCAGGAACATTATCTGCGGTGTCATCAGTTAAAAAAGCTTTATATGATGGTTCATTGTTGATCAATTTAATGAAAGGATAATAGACTTGATCAATGTTCTCTGATTGTAATATTTGCTTTATATAAATTTTTTCTTACTCAGTTTACGCAATAATTAAACAAAACATTGAGCTAACGCAATCTCCCTTATAGCCGTACCCTCTAAACTTAAGTGTTCATTAACTGGATTTTATCTGTCATTATGGAAAACAGAATTTATGTTAACTCGCCTATTTGTTACGGGGACAGATACCAACATCGGTAAAACAGTTGTTACCCGTGCATTATTACAAGCTTTTAATCGTGACGGAGCAACAGCTGTAGGTTATAAACCTATAGCCACAGGAGGGTATGAAACAGAAGAAGGAATGCGTCATCGAGATGGTCTGATTTTGCAAAAATCCTCTCCTGTTCAATTTAAATATGAAGAAATTAACCCGGTTATCTGGAAAAGCAGTTACTGTGAAGCAAACCAGGTTGATTTCGATCAGATGAAACAAGGATTAAATAATCTTAGCAATAAAGCAGATTGCGTTATTATTGAAGGTAACGATGGTTGGCGTGTGTTGCTGAATGATGAAACTTTTTATTTTGATTGGGTGATTCAGGAAAAAATTCCAGTCATTTTAGTAGTAGGCATTCAACCTGGCTGTGTAAACCACTCAATTTTAACCGCGCAGGCGATCATAAATGATGGATTGCAGTTAATTGGGTGGATAGCAAATAGAATTAATCCTGGTATATCTCATTATGCGAAAATTATGGATAGGTTACGCTGTCACATTAATGCACCACAGTTAGGTGAAATTCCTTATATTTTACGTCCGGAAGAAAAAGATCTATCCTGCTATCTGAATATTTCGACTCTATTAAAACCAGTTGTAAAATAGTCATGGGCTGAAATCGACAAATATCTTGACTATGATCAAACCTCGTTTAAAAGAACGGGGTTTGTTTTTTTCATGATGAAAAATGTTGTGGCCAAGAAGATTCGCTGGGGTCGCAAAGGGATGGGAAAGCGCGGAGGGGTACGAGTTATTTACTATGTTAGAATGTTAAGTGGCCGATTGTATCTAGTGTTTGCGTATCCGAAAAATGAACAAGAAGACCTGACACAAGATCAGAAAGCACAATTAAAAAAGGTTGTTCAATATATGAAATAAAATACCACCTTAGGGCGGTTAACTTCTCCAAGTTTATATATAAATTTTCATAAAATAATCTAATTGAGGGCAAGTTATGGAAGAAAATATGTTTCAAGAGCTTTTGGTTTGCGGAGGTGTTAGGAGTCACCACTAGGCAGGTGCGAAGCTGGGAACAAAACCAGCGAGTTCCATCAGGGGCGGCATTGAAAATGCTATTTTTAATAGAGAGGAATCCGAATATTGTAGACACATTAAGATCTCTTTAAGCAAGAAAATCATTGCTAATGATCTGAAAAAATTATTATGCCTGTTTTATCTGCATTAGGGCAATTATGGCTTAATACCATAATTGCCCAGTAAACGTAATTCTTGCAATTTTGGCATCGTGCTGATCTCACTTTTAAAAACGTATGGTTGGTTAAACAAAGGTCGAAGGCGTACAGCCTCGACCGTTATTTAGGTTGGAAAGTATTTGCGTAATATTTTTTCTGAATTCCGCGTATCCCCCAGAAAAACAATAAGAGTTTATTCTGTGACTGGCGGGATTGTGGATTGACTCCCTTGCCGGGTATACACAATCTTTTTGGTATTATTTTCACAATGACCAACGATCTTACCACCGTCTTGTTCGGTTTGGTCATTAGGAATAATTTCCAATTTAAAGCCCGATTCCGGCACACCATTATGGATAATTTTCTGCGCAATCTGCTCTTTCACGCTTTCGCATGAAGCTTGGGCAGCAAGCGCGAATGGAGATACAGTAACGATCAACGCACTGAATAAAAGTGCTTTTTTCATCTTCATTATCATCACCTTATTATTACGGTCTGATAGGCATACCAGTATTGCTGTCTAGGCAACGTTCGGTATTGGGTTCCCAATAAGCATTGATATTGGTACTTTTCATACATGTGTCGCGAGCATCAATCGCTTTATCGAACTTATCAAATTCCTTCTCAGCACGTTTATTAACTTTGGTACGAAGATTCTTGGTTTCATCCCATTGCTCTTTACTTTGACGGGCCGCTTCTTTACTTAGCGCAGTATCTCCGTTGCCATTTACTGTGACGCAGGTTCCCCCGGAAGAGCAGGTTGCCGCCAATGCCGGCGCTTGCCATAACAAAGGAATTGCCAGAGCGATAGCAGGCATAGCTTTTAATATCAAAGAATTACAAAAATTCATCTTTTATCCTCTTGGAAGAAAGTGGAGCCAAATTCGATGGCACAATAGGAAATTATCAGATAGATAAATTATAAGATAGCATGAAGATGTTCAACAAATTATCAAGAAGAATATGATTATATATTTCTATGCACGTTAAGCCCAGCAAATGACTGACAAACCGGCATCATTTCTAATGTATTAATGTTGACATGTGCAGGTAAGTTAGCAACCCAAAAAACAGCCTCTGCGATATCTTCGGCTGTTAATGCCTGAGTTCCATCGTAGGCTTCATTCACTTTGTTATTGTCACCTTTAAAGCGGACTAAAGAAAACTCGGTACCGCCAACTAAACCAGGTTCTATATCAGTGACACGGATATTTTTTCCCTGTAAATCTGCCCGTAAGCCCAGACTAAACTGTTTGACGAAGGCTTTAGTTGCGCCATAAACATTCCCACCTGAATATGGCCAATTCGCAGCGGTAGAACCGATATTAATAATATGCCCATGATTTCTTTCCACCATTTCAGGCAGCAGGGCACGGGTCATATTCACAACGCCTTTAGTATTGGTATCAATCATTATTTCCCAGTCACTTTGGTTAGCCAGATACGCGGGTTCTAATCCAAGCGCCAAACCTGCGTTATTAACTAAGACATCAATATTACGAAGTGACTCTGGCAATTGTTGAATAACCTGGCTGATAGCAGCCCGATCAGTGACATCAAGTTGAACAGGGTAAAAATCATCACCCAGTTCAACTTTTAATTTTTCTAATCGTGCTTTACGGCGGCCAGCCCCAATCACTTTAGCGCCATTTTGAATAAATTTTCGGGTGATCGCTTCACCAAAACCTGATGTTGCTCCTGTTACGAAGATAATCATACAAAACCCCTTGTTTACTGATACTGTTTTTATTGCAGTAAATGGGGTTCTGCATTTTTAGTCAAGAGATCATTGAAAATTTTCAGTCATTTTCTTTTTACTCTTCCAGAATAATCTCTGGCAGTGGGAGTTGATCATTAATAATTGCATCTGCAATTCGGATTATATCCTCATCTAATGCACGATCGGTTACTAGAGGAGGGCTGATTTCACGTATTGCATGGTAAAATTTTGCTGTTTCAGGCGCAATTTGACTAATATTGCCACGGAGATAAATTGCCTGACAAACGACCAAAATTGTCATTGATACAATATTGCGTAATTTCTGCTCCATTTCTAAAACATCTTGTGCAGCATGTAATCCTAAACTGACAATATCCTGGTTATATTGCTCTGTAGCGAGGGTATGAATACCAGATGCAGCACAATCATGGCGGATTGCAGCAACTAAAGCGGTTTGAGAAAGTTGGACACCTTTAAAACCTTGATGCATGCCGGGAGTTGGGCTAAGTGAATTGGGTAACCCACGGGAAAAACGGTTATCCATCATAAGTGCCATAATTGCATGGAGGTGATTGGCAACTAAAGCGATATCCAGTTTTAGTGCATCCATTGTTCGGGCGACATATTGTCCCATAAAATTCCCGCCATGCAAAACATCGCCATTTTCTGGATCTACCAGTGGGTTATCATTCGCAGAGATAACTTCCCGTTCTAATATTTTTCGGGCTGAGGCTAAAGATTCTGGCACTATACCTAATATTTGTGGCGCACAGCGAATTGAATAAACTTCCTGTAAGGTATCATTTAGTTGGGTAACTTCTTGGTGACGACAAGCTTTATTTGCCTGTTCTTTAATTCCGGATAATAAATTAATCTGAGTCGAACCTGCCAATAAATTACGTAATGCACTTGCCACTGCTTTCTGGCCGGGATGATTTTTTACTTGCTGAATCCGAGCATCATAATGTTCATGAGATGCAAGTAATGCCTCAACAGCTAGGGCAATAGCAGAGATTGCTGCTTTAAATAGTTTTTCCAGTTTGATAACGGCAACTGCGCTGATACCTGACATTACTCGAGTGCCATTAATGAGGGCAAGACCTTCTTTTGCCTGTAATGATAATGGCGTCAATCCTGCATGTTTAATTGCTTCAGCCGCGCTAATTTCTTTTCCCATATAATAAACTTTACCAATGCCGCATAATGCGCGTGCGATATAAGATAAGGGAATCAAATCACCGCTTGCACCCACTGAACCATAGCGAGGAACCAGAGGAACAATGTCATGATTAATATGATCGGCTATCGTTTGAGCGACAATTGGTCTGGTTGCAGACCAACCTTTGCAAACGGAAAGTAACATAGTAAATTGTGACGCTTTAATACAAGTTTTGGACATAAAGTCCCCAGTGCCGGCAGAAAGAAAAGTCAACAGATTTTTCTGATGCTCTGAGATTTTATCAAATGGCACAACTAAATTAGCATTCCCGCCAAACCCTGTATTAATTCCATATATAACCTCTCCAGAATTTAATTTTTCCTCTAATTTTTCACGACCACGGCTCAAAAGCTCAATGATATCCTTTGATATTTCTACTTTTTTTTGTTTTATAGCAATATTATAGATGTCTTCCAGAGAGATAACGTTATTATTATTAATAATAATGGTTGTCTGAATATCTTTAGATTTCATTTTAATCTCCATATATAAGAGTGATAATAATAAATTAAAGAAACAAATACCCTTAGTGATACAAGTTAGTATAGGTATAAAATAAAAAAATAGTCATTTGAAAATAAAATCAAAATAAAATAATCGTAAAAATTAATTTACAAAACTTCATTAATATTGGTGATTATAACAATAATGATATAATATATTTTCAATTTGAGATTATTGCTTTTAGTTTTACCTTATTATAATAAAGAGATGATAATGTACAATGTGTTGACATAAAATTAAGTTGATCATTGATAATCAAACAAATAGCAATTATTTGTTTTCCTAAGAATACGAGCTAGAATGTAATAGAGTTACCACGCGAAGTAAAATAATTTGAATGTTCATCGAAAAATAAATTGATATCTAGTCGAGGTGATTTTATGTCAAAAATAATCCAGACAGATTCTCTCAGTGAACAATCTTATAAAATAGATAATTTTAATCCATCAACTGAAACAATAAATTTCAGTTACACATCGGGGAGGATTGCATTACCAGTTTATAATAAGTATGACACACGAAATAAACCTAAAGTTTTTGGCTATTATACAGATTGGTCGCAATATGACGGCAGATTACAAGGAAATCAAGATCCAGCCAGTCGTGGTAGAGGAATAGATTTACAGCACCTTTTAGATAATCCTTTTGCGTATGATAAATTAGTTATTGGTTTCTGTGGAATACTTGGTGATGAGGGTGAAAAGAAGCAGCAAATTAAAGAACAAGCACCATTATTTTCCCGTACCAATAACGGTGAAGTCACATTTACAGATGCCTGGGGTGATTGCCAGTCTTATCAGAATTGTACTTATTCTGGTTGGCAAGATATCCAAATGCCAAGGGATTTTGATCAATCTAAAAGTATGGGCGTATTAGGTGGATTGGCTAAGATCCAACAGGCTGCAAAAGCCCAGGGCCATGACCTTATTATGTCGTTCAGTGTCGGTGGTTGGACCATGAGTAATGGCTTTTATAATATGGTCAGAGACGAAACATTGAAATCCTATTTCTGTTCGAGTCTGGTTGATATATTCCGACGTTTCCCTATGTTTACCGAAATTGATATTGACTGGGAATACCCAGGTGTTGCCGGAAATGACGGTAATATCTATGCTCCAGACGATGGCGATTATTATGTTAGTTTAATTCGAGACTTAACTGCTGCTTTTAAAGAAGCGGGGCGCTCGGATATAAAAATAAGTATAGCCTGTTCCGCAGTACCAGAAAAAATGGAGAAATCAAAAATACCCGAATTATTAAAGGTTGGACTATATGGTATTAACGTGATGACCTATGATTTCTTTGGTACTCCGTGGGCTGAAAAATTGATGCATCATACGAATCTTCGTAATTATCCTGGAGGTGAAAATAGTGTAGAAAAAGCAGTTGAATATTTATTGAGTATCGGTGTTCCTGCATCTGCAATTAATATTGGTTATGCTGCATATTCACGTAATGCCAGAAATGCGGTTGTTGATAGTTATTCTCCATTATCCGGCAGTTATGATCCAGGCTATATTCCGAAAAAGGAGCCAAAGATTACGACAACCGGCTCATTTGAATCAGGAACAACAGAATGGTACGACACTATATATAATTATCTGGATTTGGAAAGTAAAAAAGGGAGAAATAATTTTGATTTTTGTACTGATGATATAGCAGACGCTGATTATCTTTATAATAAGGAAAGCAAGTTGTTTATTTCTATTGATACCCCTCGTTCTGTTAAAGCTAAGGCTCAATATGTATTGGAAAAGAGTCTGGGGGGAATATTTACATGGACTGCGGATCAAGACCGTGGCTTATTAGTCAATGCAGCCAGGGAGGGTCTTGGTTGTGAGTTAATCACGAAAAAGATAGATATGACACCATTCTACTTCAAAGGCTTCAATGTTGATCCGGGTGATCAAGGTAAGGGCGGTGATTACCCGGCATGGGATGCAAGCAAGGAATACAAGGCTGGTGATAGAGTCAGTTGGAAAGACCAAAATTGGGAAGCTAAATGGTGGAATAGGGGCACAGCACCAGATGACGCTGGAACATCTGATGCTTATCCCTGGGTTAAAATTTCATAATTAGTTAAATGAAGCCACCAGTATGATATATGTACTGGTGGCGGATTACTTATCTTTATTTCTTCCTTAGCGCTTTCGGCTTAAATGCCGTTGTTTTAACGGCGGGATGGCAAAATGTTCTACAGCGTTTTGTGCGCTGCGCAACGAAATCCCAACGATTTGATTAGCGTATATGCGCATCTGTTGCTCATAATCTGAAATTGCCTTGACTAATTCTTCCTGCCCGGACGCTACGCGGGTAAGTGTTTGTGTGAGTAAAAGTGCATCTCGCAGCGCTGTGTTCGCTCCTGCGCCTGTCATTGGCGTCATATTATGAATAGCATCCCCAAGTAATGTGATAGGGCTGGATTGCCACGGTGGAAGATAGGGCATGCTGCGTAAAGGTATCAGAGACACGTTTTCCATATCACTCTGTTGAACTAGAGCATGCAGGTTTGGATCCCATGAAATCATGCGGGACCGGACTAGATTGCAAAGAGCTTCAGCAGAAAAATCAGTCACATTATCAGGAAAACTATCTGTTGCTGCTACGTAGACCCATACTATGAAATTATCGATTTCTGCCAAAGTAGCTTCTACATGAGTATCAACTGGAGCACGCCACATAGAAATAAACAGCCAGTCCGGGCTTTTCGGTATGATACTGTTGGGTGCTCCATCCAGGAAATTTTGTGGCAACATGGCTGTAAGAGCTGGAGTAAGACGCGAACGACCCACAACGATACTAATACCTACACTAAATCTTTCTATTGAGGGAAGGTACTGTTTACGTACTTTTGAGTTACTGCCATCCGCACCGATAAGAACATCGACATCATCGTGACTTCCATCAGTAAAAAAAACCCTGACTCCTCCGTTTTTAATATTTGCATAACGAACAAATGTTTTATTCCACTGAATTGTATTTGAAAGTCCCTTGCTTAGTATATCTTTAAGTTCAGTTCTACTGATTGATAGGCGCTGCTCGGAAATGATCAGCCCATTCATTGGAGAAATACCACCCTGAACGGCAAGAAGACGCAGACGTTCATTATAAAACCGTGATTGCCCGCCAATATATCTTGACTCCTTCTTAAAGGTTAGCCAATTTACATCTGGAAGACATTCTTGCAGTGCCTGCTGGCCGAATGTATTAAGATGAATTCCATAACCGGGAAGTTCGGATAACGCGGCAGGGTTTCGTTCATAGACTGTCACTTTTATGTTATTTTTGCGTAAGCCGTGTGCCAGACATGCACCACCAATCCCGGCACCAATGATACCAACATGCATTATATTCCCCCCATTTTAATAATATGAACGATTCTGGATAAGTCGTGGTAATATATTTACCTGATATTATTTATTTACTGCTATTACTTGTATTATAGTATTCGAAGTGAAAATATACTTTACATAGAAAACGAGCAAGAAATATTTGTCTTTATTGATGAAAATATTTCAAAAAATAATATATGCTTATGTTTTTAAATGGTATTTTATTATTATGTAAATTTTTAAATTATCTAATTAAGTTACTTTTTCGATTTTTTTATTTTATGGTTTTTCATGAGTTTAATATTTTACAGCAATGAAAATATTAAACTTGTTTAGTGTTTTGTTTATTGATAAATACATGCATGAACGTATTCGGTGCATGTTTCTGCGTTATCTTGGGCGTTCTCCACAAGCGTACAGGATGTATCATAGAAAAAAATAATGACCGGTTTTAAACCGGTCGGCAAAACGAATCGGCATAACCTTTAACACCAAATCCTGATTTGGCTGAGGTTACAGCGTCTAAAACCGCAGCAGCCATGACCTCAGCCGCAAGTATACCAACAATATTCACCGATGAATCTATACCACCTGTTGTTGCTGCAAAAATAGTATCCCCGTCACTCATGGTATGAACGGGGTATATTGTCCTCGCAAGACCATCATGAGCCATTTGGGCAACTTTTTTCATCTGACTTTTATTCATATTTGCGTTACAACAAATTATGCCAATGGTCGTATTTGTCCCCTGGGTGAAATTGTTATCTTTATTTTCTATAACATAGGAAATGAGATCGATAATATGACCATTTTCATTACATGCACCTGCAATAGTTTTACCATTTTTAGGATCTCTAATTTCACCAACAGCATTTACAACTACCATTGCGCCAACTATCAGTCCTCCTGGTAATTTAACAGATGCTGTCCCAAGTCCACCTTTCATGGCTTTGTCAAAACCGGCCATCTTACCTATAGTGGCCCCGACGCCTGCGCCAATATTTCCCGATGGAAAAGAGTTTGCAGACGCGTTTTGCGCGGCAATATAACCCATCTTAGCGTCAGGACGAACAGCAGGATCGCCGAAATTCAGGTCAAAAATTACTGCGGCAGGAACGATAGGGACGACAGCGATACCGACATCAAAACCTTTTTTTCTTTCTTCAAGATAGCGCATTACGCCAGAAGCGGAATCTAATCCAAAAGCACTACCTCCACTCAGCACTACGGCGTTGACTTTCTGAACAGTATTAATGGGATCTAAAAGCTCGGTTTCCTTTGTCCCCGGAGCGGCACCTCTGACATCAACGCCACAAACAGCTCCATTGTCGAAAATAATTACGCTACAACCGGTTTGTTTCAATTTATCTTCAGCATGCCCAATCCTGATACCCGGTATATCCAGGATTGTTCCATTTGTTTTTTTATACATAAATGCCTCACTTAATCTTCTTTTTTGATCATTAATCCAAATAAAGGATTATTGACAACAGGGACAACAGCAATATCGAATTTGTCTGGTTCTGGCAAAAAATCAATATCTATCAGTGCGGCAAACCTTGACGTGGCTAAATGGGCTTCTGCAATATCGTCTGTATAAATCACCAGCCCAAACTCATTTTTATTCAGCGTAGCAAACCGGCGGTTACGTGTGTTAAATAGGGTATAACCGATTACGTCGGGATTTCTTTCAGCAAGTCCTAACATACCGAGTGCATTCTGTAGCTTTTTTATTTGCTTTTTTTTCATAGTGAATTTTGTCTATTATGTGGCATTTTGTTGCTGCCGGGTCACTTCGAGTGCTGCCCGGTAGTTTAATCGAGGCTTCTTTTTGGGCTGCCAGATCTTGTTTATCGTTAAAGATTGGTATCGTACCATTTATATGACAAATTTCGTCTGGGATTTATTGCTGGCACTGAAGAAATGGTGTTTGATTCATGTAATCCAGACTGGGACCTTGCAAGATACAAAAGTCACTTTTATTGGAGCTTGGACGCAAAGCCAATTCTGGTTAGTAGTAAAAAGACTGGTTAAAAGGTCTTTTGAAGCATAAAATTAAGACCTGTTCCTGTTTTATGGTCTCTAAAGGTGTACTATGCCAAATATTATTCTAAGCGATACAAGCGCCAGCGTCAGCGAACTGAAGAAGAACCCAATGGCGACAGTCAGCGCCGGTGATGGATTTCCTGTCGCAATACTGAACCGTAATCAGCCTGTTTTTTACTGTGTTCCAGCAGAACTATACGAAAAGATGCTTGATGCCCTAGATGATCATGAACTAGCTAAATTGGTGATTGAGCGCAGCAATCAACCATTGCTTGATGTGGATCTGGATAGCTACGTATGAGCTACACCGTCAAGTTCAGGGAAGATGCGTTGAAGGAATGGCAAAAGCTGGATAAAGCCATTCAACAGCAATTTGCCAGAAAATTGAAAAAATGCTGTGATAACCCACATATCCCGTCAGCAAAACTACGGGGAATAAAGGATTGCTATAAAATAAAACTCCGTTCATCAGGATTTCGTCTTGTATATCAGGTAATAGACGATAAATTAATTATCGCAGTGGTTGCCGTGGGTAAACGTGAGCGTAGTGATGTTTATAATCTGGCAAGCGAACGGATGAGGTAATATCAATGACTGGCATGATAGGTAGCGGTCTGAAATTCAGAATGGTTTATGAAAATGACGCTGGAGAAAAGAGGATTGTTGTTTCTGTTACTGATTCTGTTGTGACATGGAAAACCGCAAACTCAGACCTCCCGGAAGGTGCAAAGTCACAGACTGGGGTAGTGACCGGGTAGCTGCGATAACTGCCAACAAATGCAGGGCTGGCGTAGCCCCGCATTTACTATTCTTAATGCTTTGAGATGACCTGCGACATTTCGTCCTGTTCGCCATATAAAACGATCCCGGACGTGCCGATTTGATTTTCCAACTGACGCAGGTCATAAGCGCTCTGGAGACGCAACCAAAACTCAGGTGTACTTCCCAGCGCTGCGGCAATACGAATTGCCAGTGGTGGAGTTAACGCAGTTTTACCGGCAAGAAAACGCGATACCGTAGCGGGTGTTACTCCAATATTGAGTGCAAAGCGATGACCACTAACACCCATGTCCTCTAAATCTCTGGCTATAATCTCTCCAGGATGGGAAATTTTAAACTGTCTCATTAGTGATAATCCTCATAATTCAAAATGTAAGCATCACCGTTAATGAACTGAAAAGTAATGCGCCAGTTAGCCCGGACAGTAATAGACCAGTAACCTTCGCGATCTCCTTTCAACGGGTGAAGTTTATAGATTTGACGGTTTAACTCGCCTATTTCATTTGCCGCATCAATAGCGGTTCTGTCGCATTAAGGTGTGGTCGGATAACATGCTGTTTTTTTTATAATGTTGTCTGACTATGTCACTGACCCGAAAAGCCTTCAAACGCCTGCATTACCCCATTGATGTTATCGCGCAATGTGTACGCTGGTACCTCGCCTATTCACTGAGCCTGATTGCGCTTCTTTCGCAAGGCTATTCGTCATCATGGCGAACCCGAGGTGGTCACTATCGATAAAAGTGGTGCTAACACCGCAGCTCTGGCCACGCTCAACGCCGATAAACCTGATGAGGAAGCGATTACCGTCAGGCAAAGTAAGTACCTAAACAACCTGATTGAGCAAGACCATCGGAACATCAAACGACGGATTCGACCGATGCTGGGATTCAAATCCTTTCGACGGGCCCAGACCCTGCTGGCAGGCATTGAGCTTATACAGATGATACGTAAAGGACACCCCTCGTTCCGTTAAATCCAAGGCTCAATATGCATTGGAGAAGAACTTGGGTGGAATATTTACATGGACCCCGAGGTTTGTTAGTCAATGCCGCAAGAGAAGGTCTTGGCTGTGAGCTAA